>CAYSGV010000129.1:0-7841 GCA_964430685.1 uncultured Gammaproteobacteria bacterium | reverse complement strand
ACAAGCTGAAGAACGTAAACGTCAAGAAGAAGAAGCTCGTAAACAAGCTGAAGAACTGAAACGTAAAGAAGAAGAAGCTCGTAAACAAGCTGAAGAACTGAAACGTCAAGAAGAAGAACATAAACGCCAGGAAGAAGAAGCTCGTAAACAAGCTGAAGAACTGAAACGTCAAGAAGAAGAACATAAACGCCAGGAAGAAGAAGCTGCTCGTAAAAAAGCTGAAGAAAACGCTAAGAAAAGAGAGGAATTAGCGAGAAAGAAAAAAGAGAGAGAAGATAAAGAAAGAGCAATTGCAGAACTTAAACAAAAAACCAGTACACCGCCATCCTCCCCTCTTAAACCTTTAACAGGTTCACCTGTACCAGCCAGCGCACCTGTTGCTCCATCACGTAATGTAGCTGATCTGTTAACCGCACTAAGTAATACTGCTCCTGCAGCAGCTGGTTCATCAGCACCTACGCATGTAGTACCTACTGCAACAGATCTTACACCTCCATCCCTTGTTGCTAAACCAGCGCCACAAGCTGCGCCATCTGCTCCTGTTGGTAAACAAGATTTACCAAGTACAGCTACAGCATCTAGCACTTCGTTAACCGCAGAAGAACAAAGACGCCTAGAACTTGAACGAAAAGTAGCAGAAGCAAGAGCGAAAAAAGCAGCAAAGGCAGCAGAAACTCAAACTGGTAAACCCGCAGCTCCATCATTAAAAGCAGCAGCTACCGTCCCAGCAGCCGCAGCCGCAACTACAGATGGTAAAAAACCTGCAGCCGCAGCTACAGCTAAACCTGAAGAGAAAAGCGGTAGTGGTTTCTTCAGCTTATTCGGTTTAGGTAGTGGTAGTGATAAAAAAGATGAGAAAAAACCTGCTGCTGCTGTTTCTACATCAGCACATGCTAGTGCAGCAGCACCTGCTGCAAGTCATAGTACTAGTGGTTCAAGTAGTAGTAGCAGTACTAGTCATAGTCCTGCCCCTGTATCTGTAGTAACTACATCAGAGCAACGCGCTCGCACTGGTGACTTCACTTCGTTAGTATTGGATTCTCAAGTCGAAACAGAGGAAACCACTGTCCGTAACATATTGACCCTATGTTTATTGTATGGCATGGGCAAATCTGAAGAGTCTCTACCTGAAGCATACCGTAATAACGTTACTCAAGAACTAATGAAGATCGATCCAGCTAAAGCTGATCTTGTCATTGAACTTTACGGTCATGCGTTGGATTTCGTGAAGTCATTCGCTGGCAAGCGTGATGGTTTAACTCGCTTTAACCAAGTACTAGAAACCGGACAAGGCGCACCAGACTTGCTTGATCATTACCGCACACTTAGAGCAAGAGCTGCTGCACCACAGTTGCCGATGCAAACTGCAGCCGCGGCGCCACTAGTAAGTAGTACAGGTCCAAGTATCTTTGCTACTCCTAAGCCCGCTGCTACGAATGGTTCTGCAGATCATTTAACAGGGGCTACACCTGGCGCACCAAGTAGTCTAACTTCGCCAACTGCACCTACAAGTGCAAAACCGAAAAAACCATGAACTTAATCCTAAGATAGGACGCACAATAAAAACTCGGGCTTCAGTAATGAAGTCCGGGTTTTTTTATGCTCTTCAATTTCGGTACGGTTATTTTAGCTGCGCAATTCGGCAGCAAATTGTTGCACCATTTGAGTCACCACTTCTACTATGGCTTGATTGATTTCTTCATCTTGTAAGGTACGATCCAAACAGGCAAAAGTTAAACGCAATGCCACACTTTTTTTATCTGCTGCAATGCGTTCACCCATATAAACATCAAAAAGCGTTACATTGCTTAGCCAATGGCCGGCCGCTTCTTGTATACATTGTAAAATATTTGCTACCGTTATTTTTCGATCAATCAAAAACGCTAAATCACGCCATACTGAAGGAAATTTACTCACATCGCGCGCTTGCACAATATGCGCTTGCTGGAGCGCTGCCAATTTGATTTCAAACAAAATGGGCGCCATATTAAGATCAAGTTCTTGCCGTAATGCAGGATGTAAAACACCCATCAAACCTACCGGCTGATTTTGAAAGAATATCTGCGCAGTTTGCCCCGGATGCAAAGCAGCATGTTCCCCACGCTTAAATTGCCACTGTGATGCTTGGAGTGTGGCGGCAATTAATTGCTCAATATCGTGTTTCACGGCAAAAAAATCCACAACTTCTGCCGGCTCATCCCATTGAATGGGTAATCGCGTGCCATACGCTAAACCAGCCAGCATCAGATCTTGACTGGGCAAGTCATGATTATCTTGTGGCAAATAACGTCGACCAACTTCGAATAGACGCACGCGTAACGCCTGACGATTTAAATTATATTGCAATGTAGTCAACAAACCCGGCCACAAGCTGGTACGCATTTGCGCCAATTCAGCCGATAAAGGATTTTGCAAAGAAAGACCGGGCACCGTAGGATTTATAAGTTGATTTAAACGCGGCGACACAAAACTATAAGTAATTGCCTCGGTATAACCATTATTGACCAATATTTGCCGCATTAAACCAATGGCTAACTGCTTTTCACTCGCTGCAGAAAAATTGCGCGCATTCAGCACGCGCGCGGGGATATGGTGAAAACCATATAGCCTTGCAACTTCCTCGATTAAATCGACTTCTATATTCAGATCAAAACGATGCGAAGGAATTTTTACTTGCCAGCCTTCTGCAATAGCATTCGGTATTAACTCTAAAGCCTGTAAATTTTTGGCAACCGTTGCAGGTGGGATGTCCATGCCAATCAGTTGTTGCAAACGCGTTTTGCGTAGTGTTATTTGTGGACGCTTTGGTAATTGTTCAGGATGAACGGATTGAACCACTTCACTCACTTGCCCACCACCATAATTACACAATAACTCGCTAACCCGCGCTAAGGCTAATGCTTGTAATTCAGGATCGACGCCACGTTCAAAACGCATGGAGGCATCAGTATTTAAACCAAAAGAACGCGCCGTACCACTCACAGACATCGGAGCAAAAAATGCAGATTCTAAAAATACAGCACTTGTGGTGCCATCTACTTCCGTATTAAATCCCCCCATTACGCCAGCTAAAGCGATAGGGCCAGAATCATCAACGATCAACAAATTTTGTTCTCGCAACTGTATCGTGTTGCCATTTAATAACAATAATTGTTCTGCCGGTTGTGCAAACCGCACACCAATTGAACCGCGCAATTTTTGTAAATCAAATGCATGTAAGGGTTGCCCCAGTTCCAACATTACATAATTTGTTACATCGACAATAAGTGAATGCACGCGCAAACCGCTGCGGCGTAAGCGTTCTTGCATCCAAATAGGTGTTGTGGCATTCGAAGCGATACCTGAAATAACACAGCCAAAATAACTGGGACAAGCTTCTGGTGCGGCTACCTGCACTTGGATGGGACAAGGATATTGCCCAACAATCGGTGCCACAGCAGGCGGCCGCATCGGCAAATCATTTTTTGCGGCAACTTCACGTGCCACACCGCGCACACTTAAACAGTCACCGCGATTCGGTGTTAACTCAAGTTCAATGGTGACATCGTCTAATTCCAAATAATCGCTCAGCTTAGTTCCCACCGGTGCATCAGGCGGTAAGGCCCAAATTGCTTTTTCTACCAGGTTATTTGCCATATCTGCAGATAAATCTTGCGCTGCCGGCAATTGTTGTAAACCCAATTCTGCTTGCGTACACAGCATGCCTGCAGAGCGGACACCTTTTTTATCAACGGCTTGTATGGCTCCTAAACTTGGTAAAACTGCACCAACACATGCCACCACGACCTTCATACCCACAGCTAAATTCGCTGCGCCACAAACTATCGTTAAAGGATCCGCCGTAGCAATAGCAACGAGACAAACAGACAATTGCGCAGCCTGTGGGTGCGGATCAATACGGACAATTTGACCTACAAGAACATTGTCTAAGGGCGGTGCCACCGCGCTCACTTGGCTCACTTCTAAACCAGAAAAAGTTAGTTGCTCGACTAATGCTTGACGATTAATCGCCGGATTCACCCAGGTTCTAAGCCAGCATTCACTCAGTTTCATTATTTTTCCTACAAATATTTTTTCGACAAAACTTGCTTCGCCAGAGTCTACTGGATGCGCGATCGAGTGACAAGAATTAGCCAAATTATATTAGAAGAACAGGCGCTTGACTGAGCAATATTTTAAAAAAATGTCGTTGACTCAAAGGAACTTTAACGATATCCTTGACGTCTTATTGTTACAACTCAAACCAAGTTTATAAACTTTTAGGAGTAAAAAAATGGCAGAACGACGTATTGAACCCCGACAAAAAACCGAAGCAGAGCTTGAAGCTGAACTAAGAGCATTAGAGGCTGATCAATCCGAACCAGACGCCACATTGGCTGGAAGAGCTGCTGAACATCACGATCATGAAGACGATAATCATCATGTACCAGGTGAAGAAGACCGTCTAGCTGGAGGTGATAATGATGATGATGATCTACAGCTACACGCACAAGCATCTAGATTTGGTGATATTAACTTTCTCGTTATCGTCACTTTTCTGGCTAAAACATTAGGGCCAGTTGCTGTTGCAACATTGATTGAAATGTTCATGTTGGGTAAATTCAATGGAACACCAACCTGTTTTCAGCCAATGAATAATGGCACATTAGGAAATAATACATTTGCACCTAATAATACTTTTACGCCTTGCCCAACCGTATTAGCCACCAACGGCACAGCAATTAATGGCACAGCAACTGATCCATTGTTTTCTGCTTTTGGTTTTGATATGAGTGTGGTAAATCTTGTGGCCATTCCTTCTGGTATGTTGGTCATCTATGCAATTTACATGCTTCAGTCCTTTTTACGACACAGAGCTGAAAATGAAGACGCTGGCCATAATTCACCTATCCTTCATTCGGGTGAACGGTCAGCATTGGCTAAAACCGGAATTGATGCGTTTAAACATCTTCTCCCATATACGGTAACCACTGTCAGTGCCTTAGCTGCAAAATCAGCATTAGACACTGCAGATTTCTTTGCATCAAGAACAAGTCATCCAAATATCGGTAGTTTTCAAACAAGACTTATTTGGACAACTCCGATTGTCGAACTTGGTGCAGCGTTGCTATATATCGCATTAGTAGAAGGTTTCGGTCGTATGCCAAAACCACGTTTCTGTGATAGAAGAGCTGGAGCAGATCGTGATGTAGATGCTGTAAGGTCAATCCACCGTGCTGACTCACTCTCCATTAGTCGCGAACCAAGTAGAATGGAACCACTCTATAGATGTTGGCATGCAATGTTTAAATGCTGTGAACCTAAAGATGAAGGTTCAACGATGTTGCGACGTGGTGCTAGTTACCGTAGTAGTGGCCAACAAAATGGTGGTGCAAGCTATCTGCCATTACAACACAACTAGACCGTTCTTTAGTGTACACGTAGCTAATACGTAATCACTTTGGTTTAAAAATAAAAATCCCCCACATTAACATGTGGGGGATTTTTTTATTGCATGAATTTATTCAGAATAGCTTAGATTCAGCAGTTATTCTTGATCAACAATAGAATCTAGAATAGCCCTTAATTCTGCTTGTACCTGATCAATTGGTTGATTGGCATTAACAATACGGTAACGTTGTAGATTATGCTTGGCTAATTGTAAATAGGCTGTACGTACACGTTCAAAAAATTCAATTTGCTCTTTTTCAATGCGATCAATTTGCTTGCCACGGTTGCGCATTCGTTCTAAACCAATTTCGACAGGCGCATCCAGTAAAATGGTTAGATCCGGCACTAAATCTTGAACCACAAATTGTTCTAACCAAGCAATTTGCTGCTGCTCCATACCACGGCCACCACCCTGATAAGCATAAGTTGCATCGGTAAAACGATCACAGATGACCCATTGTCCGCGCAACAACGCAGGGCGTATTACTTGGGCGCAATGTTGACTGCGGCCAGCAAATAAAAGCAAAATTTCCGTTTCTTTGGTTAAATTTTCTGCATCGTGGTGTAAAAATATTTGCCGAATCATTTCGGCTATTGGTGTTCCACCTGGTTCACGCGTCACTACTAATTCTATTTGCTTATCTAATAATAGCTTTTGGATAAAAGTGAGTGCACTGCTTTTGCCCACACCCTCAATTCCTTCTAAGGTGATAAAACGTCCGCGTGAATCTTTAGTCACTATGATTTACCTTTTGTTTATGTTTTTGATAACGTAAAACAGCTTGTTCATGTTCTGCTAAAGTATAAGAAAAGTAATGTGTTCCATCACCTTTGGCAACATAATATATAAAACCAGTATGACTTGGATGTAGTGCTGCTTCTACAGAGGCTAAACCTGGAGCAGCAATAGGCGTTGGCGGTAAGCCTAAATGTAAATAAGTGTTATAGGGTGTATTGGTTAATAAATCATTTTTAGTTAACTTGCCATGATAATGATCACCCAGTCCATAAATAACTGCGGCATCAATTTGTAATGGCATTTTTAATTGCAAACGTTGCAGCACTACTTCAGCAATGAGTGGACGCTCTGCTGCAATAGCTGTTTCGCGCTCAATAAGTGAAGCAACAATTAAGGCTTCATAGGGGCTGCGATAAGGTAAATCTGCAGCACGTTTTTGCCAAGCCGTTTGTAATTTTTGTTGCATGCGTAAGTGTGCACGTTGCAGCAAATCAATATCCGTTTCTCCTTTGATAAAATAATAAGTATCTGGAAAAAGCCAACCTTCTGGTGTGAAACGACCAATGTGAAAAGGTGGCAACATGGACAGATTATTTTTAGTAATTAATAAATGATTCAATTCTTGCGTTTGATATAGTTTGGTGTTGACTTGCGCAAAGGTCCACCCTTCTACCAAGGTAAAGGGATATTGAACTACTTTCCCATTCACAACCGTATCAATTAATTCAGGTAATGTAATTCCAGGATTAAAACGATATTCGCCAGCACGCACAGCACCTGATTTATGAGCAATACGAATCCACCAAACAAATAAACGTGGAAACTGAATCAATTGACGTTGTGCTAAATCATTGGCTAATTTTTGTGTATGACTACCAGGCGGAAAATAATAAGTGATTGGTGAACCTGTAAGCGGAATAAGTGGTCTTTCCAAGTAGGCAAAAATAAAACCCGCTACGCCAAATACCAATACGAGCAAACTGACACAAAGAGTAATCGCCACATGTTCACGTAAGCTTTTAAATATTTTCATATTTTCTTGAATAACAACGAACCGTTCGTGCCACCAAAACCAAATGAATTTGACATGACTATCTCAATTTTTCGTTGTTGTGCCACATGGGGAACTAAATTGATATCACACCCGGGTGAAGGATTATCTAAATTAATGGTTGGCGGTGCAACTTGATCACGAATAGCCAATATCGAAAAAATAGCTTCCACGGCACCCGCCGCACCAAGCAAGTGGCCGATCATTGACTTGGTTGAACTCACTGCAATGTGATGCAACGAGTCTGAGAAAATACGTTTAACCGCTAATATCTCAATTTCATCGCCAACTGGCGTTGAGGTACCATGTGCGTTGATATAATCAACCTGTGTAGCAGAAATTTGTGCATCATCTAGGGTATTTTGCATGGCCCGCGCAGCGCCCTCACCATCGCTTGAAGGTGCGGTCATGTGGAATGCGTCTGCACTCATACCAAAGCCAATTAATTCGGCATAAATCGTTGCACCCCGCGCTTTTGCATGTTCAAATTCTTCTAACGCCAACACGCCCGCACCATCTCCTAGTACAAAACCATCACGTTCTACATCCCAGGGTCGACTGGCACGCTCAGGTTCATCATTACGCGTTGATCGAGCACGCATTGCGGCAAAACCACCTAAA
>CAYSGV010000128.1:1229-7873 GCA_964430685.1 uncultured Gammaproteobacteria bacterium | reverse complement strand
CGTACCGTTGCTGGGCTTAGATTAAGACCCATATCTTCTGCCAAGGCTTTGGAACCCACTGGCTGACCATCACGAATATAGCGCTCCACGAGCACCTTTAATAAAAGTTGCTCGCGCGAATAATGCGCTTGATTCAACCTTTTTCTTGACATAAAACACCTGTCCTCAATAACTTAATCTTAAAGTTATGCCATTTTAGCACTCTAAAGGGAAGATTGCTAAAATATCGTGTTCGCCTGCTCTCGGGCTTGTTCATGCGAAGAAACAGGCGAATATTCGTGCGCACGCGATGCCCCACTGGTCCATGGCAACCAACAAGAGAATAAGCTGCAACGAGAAGGTTCGGGTTGTTCTTCTAAATGTTGCCATTCATCCCTGTTTCGCAAATCAAGATTAGCTACAACCAATTTGCCGAATGGGGATTTTTTACTTCGCTTTCTTAGATCAAGATTTGTTGCAATCGGATTACCTAATACTTGCATGGGCATTTCGTGGTGCTCGATCGGTGCAGGATTATTTGAAATACATTGGCAAACACGACGCACTGCCCAGATCATGCCACCCGCAATCGCTGCAGATAAACCAAATGTAGCCAAACCAAAGCCCACATCGGCTAATGTGCCCAATGCAGCATGCGCACCAAAAAAATTTAATATCGCTTGTGAAGCAGCAGTACTGAATTGTTCAACACACAGAGCAAGTAGTGATAAACCTTTTGCATGTAATATAATACTGACTGCACAGGTTACTACGACTAAACCAATAATTGCGCCAATGAGCGCAATTTTTTTACCATGTTGCTGAAAAATGGAGGGCCCTTCATCACGGTATATTCTTGCATATGAAGTGACGCTATTTTCTGCTTGTCTTTGTACCACTGGACTAGAGGGTACTCGTTGTGGCGTTACTCTATCTACTTCCGGTGATCGTGGCGCCTTAGGTGATGGCGGTGGTACATATTTTGGATCACCTATTTGGCCATGAAAAGCTAATTTGTGTATCACCAAATCTAGAAATACGGCAACCGATTTCAAACCTTTTACTTGTTCATACTCACCTATTAGGGTACGAAAGTTTTTATTATCTGCTTTTCTGCTCGTATTCTCGATGTTAGTACGCGTTCTCTGAAGATATTCTAAATGTGATTTAAGATGAGAAACCCGTTCACCTAATTCTGTTAGCCTTGGCTCTTTTAAATCAAACCCATATCCGGCCATTACATGACACAAGCTATTTTTTGCATCTTGAACTTCGCGCAGTTTTTGTTCCCATTCCTGCTTTTCTTTATCTCTAGCAGCGTACACTTTTTGTTGACGTAGGGCTGAACCTTTTTTGAAAACTTTATCATGGGTTTCTTGGCATTTTGCCATTGCTTCTTTTTCCCGCAGGCTTGGGCCATTTGACATATCGTCGTCATCAATAGATTGCATCTTACTAGTAGATGCATAACTACTCGCCCTTGGTGCACTTGTACTTTGTTGACTTGGCGGATATAAAGTACGAATAATCCGCTTTAGTGTTCGTTCTTGATCGCTTAAATTATCAAATAAGTTTTGTGCGACTAGGATTAGATCACGATCCTTACCGGTAAATCCTTTAATGAGATCGCGAGCTTTAAATTCTAATAATCTAATGACATTGTCAGGCGGTTGCTTGAAAAACTGTTCGGCAATAACAGAATCGCTTTGGGTCATTGCTTGATATAAAGGTTTCGGAAGAATGTAAAAATGACCAGGGGCAAACGCTAATTGATCTAAATAGAGTCCAGAACAAACATTCGCTTTACGCGTATTGGCATCAACATAAACAAGTTGCCAATCGCTTGCTAAAAAACCTTCCACTTGTATTTGATCAGCATTCAGTGCATAACAACGCAACGATGCAATAACTGCATGATCACGTAAAGGATCATTTAATTGATAAAGTTTTACCGTTCGTCCATATAAGGCCGCGTACCAGCCATCAGCTTGCGTAATATTAAACGCTTTTTTAAGTAGTGTGACACGTGCTCGCTGATCAGGCGAACCTCTTTGCGCTTCTGCTGCTTGTAGAATATTTGCAACTGTTTCTACAGCGGCTATGCGATGGGTTGGTGTTTCCCCATTGAGTTCATCTGATAATTTTTCTTTATAATCAAAATAATTTGCATCGGGCTTAGTTAAATAAGCATCTAATAATACCCGATATTTATCTAATAAACCATTTGGTTCAGTAATTCTGCGCATTTTAATGCCTCATGTATATTTAATCGTTATTATTACTAATATATATGCCGGTTACACCGGCGGCAAGATTATTATCGTTCGCTTTGTATAAGTTAACATTAAGCCAATTAAATTGAAAACATCTGTAATAACACATAAATGGCTTATGTTTTAGCAAACATTTTATTAACCATAGCGTTGCATAAAATCACGCATATATACAATGAGTGCTTCCACACCGGCGCGTGGCATGGCATTATAGATACTGGCACGCATGCCTCCTACAAGTTTATGACCTTTTAAATTAACCAAGCCTCGCTGTTTGGCTTGCACCAAAAATTCACTTTCTAGTGCTGCATTTTTAATACGAAAGGGAATATTCATCAACGACCGATAGATTTTAGGAACGGCATTGAGATAAAAGTCACTTTGGTCAATAAAGGAATATAATAACTGCGCTTTCTCAAGATTACGTTGCTGCATCACTGCCAATCCACCTTGCGCTTTCAGCCACGCAAAACATAAACCAGAAATATACCACGCATAAGTCGGTGGTGTATTGAGCATAGAATTTTGTTCGGCATGTTTTTGGTAATCAAACATGGAGGGCATGCCTGGTACGGGTTTGCCTAAAAATTCATCACGCACAATGACAATGGTTAGCCCCGCTTGCCCCATATTTTTTTGTGCACAGGCAAAAATACATGCAAAACGGCTAATCTCCAGCGGCCGTGAAAGTAAATTAGAAGACATATCTGCAACCAGTGGTACATCACCTGACTCAGGAATAAAAGGGAATTCCACACCAGCAATTGTTTCATTGGCAGCATAATATAAATAAGCTGCCTGTGGATCTAACTGCCAGTCTGCTTGATCTGGAATGGTATTAAAACCACTTCCTTTGCTCGTTGCGGCTATATTAACTTGGCAAAATCGCGCTGCTTCGATGGCTGCTTTTTCCGACCATATCCCTGTAACTAAATAATCTGCACTTTTCTTCTGGGCCAATAAATTGATTGGTACCATTGCAAATTGACTGGTAGCACCGCCACTTAAAAAAAGCACTTTATAATTGTCAGGTATACTTAATAATTCACGTAAATCGTTTTCACTATTGCGTGCGAATTCGAGGAAATCTTCGGTTCGGTGCCCCACTTCCATTATATTCATGCCCGTGTCATTCCAGTTAAAGAATTCTGCATGGGCACGCATTAAGACTTCCGTTGGAATTTGTGCCGGACCAGCACCAAAATTATAAACGCGTTTCATCAACCGCCTCCAATACCGAACTTAACCGTATCATTATAATGCATTATTTAAATTCAGGAATATTTTCAGTTATTCTATCACCTATAAAAATATTCTGCATGCATCTATGGATCACACGAGCGACATTTTTAGTAAAATAAAAAAGGCTATACTTTTGTAATTTGTTTGTTATACTTCCGCCGTTATTAATTAAATGGAGAAATCTCATGTACAAAAAGAAATCAGCCACTAAATCGAAGCAGCGATCGCCTAAACTAAATAAAGTTAAACGTGTTGCCAGTGCTAAAATGGAAGGGGCAATCAAGACCGCAAAGAAACTTGAGAAAATTTGGAAAAGCAAATTAGATGAACAGAAAAAAGCATTTGCTAAGAAAATTGCGCAACTTGAAAGTAGTGCTTATCGTAAAGCGCTCAGTGAAGCAGTAAAAGAATATGCACAAAAGCAAGTTGCCCGTGCTAAAGCACTTGCCGCAGCTGAAGAGAAATTCGAACGAACCTATAAAAGCAAGCTGAGCAAAAAAGCCAGCAAAACCCTTGGTATTACGACAACCAAAAAAGTTAAAGCTAAAAAAGCTGGCGCTAAAAGACATGGCCGACCTGCAAAAGCTTCTGCTGTAAAAACAGTAAAAGCCAAAGCAGCGCCTATGAATATGAGTAAAACGAAAGCTGGTAAGTCACGTGGCCGTCCACGTAAACAAGCACAGCCGATGATAGATACAAATTTTCCATCAATGACAGTCTAAATCGACAAATCTCATCATCTCAATAAATAAGCTGGCCCCAAAAGCCAGCTTATTTTTTTCTCTTAAATAAATAGATCAACCAACATATAAAAAATTGGCCCGATGAGAAGCTTCAAGATGCCCGTAACTAAAAGGGCTAATAAGATAAAAAATCCCCACGGTCGCAGCATCTCATAATACATAAGTGCACGCCCTTTTAAAAAGCTAGCCAGTACCACACTACCATCTAAGGGTGGAATAGGTAAAAAATTAAATAGCATCAGTAGTAGATTGACTATTATTCCAGCTTGACTGGTATAAATAAGCCAAACAGTTAGCACATTTTTTTCAGCGATAAAACTGATGTGCAACAATATAGACCAAAATATCGCCATGATTAAATTAGCCAAAGGCCCAGCGGCAGCAACAAAAGCACTGTCACGTCGCGGCTTTCGCAAATTACGATAATCTATCGGTACCGGCTTTGCCCAACCAAAAATAAAACCGCCCAATGCTAATAAAATAATGGGAACAACAATTGTGCCAACCAAATCAATATGCTTAAACGGATTCAAGGTGATACGACCCTGTAAGCGTGCTGTTTGATCACCAAAACGACTGGCAACCCAACCATGGGCTGTTTCATGTACGGTAATTGCAAAGATAACTGGCAATGCCCATACAGCAATTTTCTGTAATAACGTTAATTCTTCCATTTGCGTTTGCTTTAATCCTGAATAGTAAAATTCTTAACCGCATTGACCATACAATGCACATGTTCAACGGGCACATCAGGTAAAATCCCATGCCCTAAGTTAAAAACATAACCTGATTTTGCAGCAGGTAAACTCAATAAACTATTTATTTTTTGCTCAATAAATGCAGTTGGAGCATAAAGTACAGCTGGCTCTAAGTTTCCTTGTAACGCCACCCTATTTTTAATTTGATCTCGAGCTTGCTGTAAATCAATAGTCCAATCTAGCCCAATACAATCGCAACCCGTTTGACTGATTTGCTCAAGCCACAAACCGCCATTCTTTGTAAATAAGATAATTGGGATTTCTTTACATGCAACATCATGTTTTAAGGCATTAACGATTTTTTGCATATAGCATAAGGAAAATTGTTCATAATTTGGTCCAGATAAAATGCCACCCCAGGTATCAAAAACCATCACGCAATCACAGCCAGCCTCAATTTGTGCACGCAGATACTGAATCAGTGTATCGGTTAATAATTCCAATAACTGCTGTAGTGCTTGTGGCTGACAATACATGAACTTTTTAGCTTCATGAAAGTCTTTACTGGTTTTGCCTTCAATCATATAAGTTGCCAGTGTCCACGGACTACCACAAAATCCGATCAGTGGAATCGTTTGCTGCAATTGTTGCTTGATTAACCCGATTGTATCAAGGACATACGCTAACGACTCCTTGATATCAGGCGATCGTAATTGTTTCAAATCATGTGCATCGCGAATGACTGTTGCAAAAGCAGGGCCAGTCCCTTCCACTACTGACAATTCAAGCCCCATGGCATCTGGAATCACTAATATATCTGAAAAAAGAATAGCAGCATCTAAGTCAAAGCGCGCTATGGGTTGTAAAGTGACGGCTGTTGCCAATTCTGGCGTTTTGCAGAGGGTCAAAAAATTACCTGCTTGGGCACGTATGGCCCGGTACTCTGGTAAATAACGACCGGCTTGACGCATAAACCAAATGGGTGGGCGATCAACGGTTTGCCACCGCAATGCTTTTATGAATCGGTCATTTTTTAGTGGTTGCATGTATGCCTCACGGAATGAATAATACCAATCCTAGGTTTAGCTAGGATAATCATGAAGAATAACAAGATAACGCGCATATACAAAATTTTTTTGGGAAATATTAGAAATTATTGAGAGTGTTCATATAATGTAGCGATGGATTACCATTACAAATAAACCAATATTTTACGTTTGCTTTAGTATCAGTTAAAGGAGGAACTTTTGTCGCAAGCAAGACCGTTTTCAAAAAAAGAGTCATCATTATTATTTACCCGTCGTTTTGCGCCTTTTTTTTGGACACAATTCTTTGGAGCATTTAATGACAACATTTTTAAAAATGCACTCATCATTCTCATTGCATACAGTTTAATTCCAGAGATTAAAAATAATGCCGATTTACTAACCAACATTGCCCAAGCCATTTTTATTTTGCCCTATTTTTTTATATCCGCATTTGCAGGCCAGTTAGCTGATAAATACGAAAAAGCAAAATTGATCCGCTATACCAAAGTTGCTGAACTCGTCATCATGTCCACAGCAGCGCTCGCGTTTTATTTTAACAATATATACGCCCTTATTGGTTTATTGTTTTGTATTGGTACCCAAGCCACCATTTTCGGTCCGGTAAAATACAGTATTCTGCCACAACAGCTGAAACCAGCAGAATTGCTACAGGGTAATGCA
>CAYSGV010000128.1:0-1219 GCA_964430685.1 uncultured Gammaproteobacteria bacterium | reverse complement strand
GAATCGGCAACATTTTTAGCCATTTTGCTTGGAACCGTATTAGGTGGCATTTTAATTGCAGTCGAGCATCTTGGTTCTTTATGGGTTGGCATTGCAATTATTGTTTTTGCAGTAGCAGGTTTACTATCGAGTTTATGGATTATTAAATGCCCATCTCCTGATCCCGAACTTAAAATTCATTGGAATGTATTGAAGCAAACCAAACGCACCATCATTTATGCTATGGCTAACCGTACGGTATTTTTAGCCATTTTAGGTATATCTTGGTTTTGGTTTTATGGCGCTTTACTGTTAACGCAAATTCCTGAATATACCCGAATTAATTTAGGTGGCGATGAACATATGGTCACCGTTATTTTTGCCGCTTTTTCCATTGGCATTGGTGCTGGTTCTTTATTGTGTAACCGCTTATCGATGCATAAAACTGAAATCGGTATTGTTCCTTTTGGCTCAATGGGCCTAACCATTTTCTGTTTGGGCCTTGTATGGTCAACACCACAACATACACCTTATCATTTGGCACCGTTAACGACTTTATTACACATTCCAACATACTGGTATGTAGTGATGAATGCCATTCTGATGGGCATTTTCGGTGGCTTATACAGTGTTCCTTTATATGTGCTCATCCAGGAGCGCTCCAATAAACGTTATCGTTCACGCATTATTGCTGCAAATAATATCCTCAATGCATTGTTCGTCGTCGCTGCAGCGTTTATGTCTATTATTTTATTAAAGTGTGGTCTTTCCATTCCGCAACTGTTTGCAGTACTTGCTCTGTTAAGCGCAGTGGTGGTCATCATCATTTATATACAGGTACCCGAATTCTTTTTGCGCTTCTTGGCATGGCTGCTCATTGGATTGCTTTATCGCATTAAAATTGAAAATCTAGACAATATTCCCAAAAGAGGTGGCGCAGTTCTAGTCTGCAATCACGTCAGTTTGTTTGATCCGGTGGTGATCATGGCAATTTGTCCGCGCCGTTTTCGTTTTGTGATGGATCACCGGATATTCAATATGCCTTTGTTAAGTTATATTTTTCGACACGCGCGCGCTATACCGATTTCAACTTCAAAAGAGGGCCCTAAAATAAAAATTAATGCCTTTGCAGAAATTGCGCATACACTATCGAAACGTAAATTAATTGCTTTTTTTCCGGAAGGTGGCATCACACGCGATGGTGAAATTCAAACTTTCCGCCGCGGCATAGAAGAAATTA
>CAYSGV010000127.1:0-7876 GCA_964430685.1 uncultured Gammaproteobacteria bacterium | reverse complement strand
GCAAGAATATTATCACTGTGCACCGATTAATATTGCCGACACACTGGATGAACTCTGTGAAATTGGTAATTATTTAAAACCAATGGTTACCGATGTTGTGCAAGCGCTTACCGAATTGCGCCAGCAAAAAGCCAATATTATATTCGAAGGTGCACAAGGCAGCAGCCTTGATCTTGATCATGGTACTTATCCATTTGTTACTTCTTCAAATACAACAGCAGGTTATGCGGCTACGGGTAGCGGATTTGGACCTTGTCATTTTGATTATGTTTTAGGTTTAACCAAGGCTTATACCACGCGCGTCGGTAGTGGTCCGCTTGTTACTGAATTACATGATGAAATTGGTGCTTGGATTGCAAAAGCCGGCCATGAGTTTGGTTCCGTCACGGGTCGCGCACGTCGTTGTGGTTGGCTGGATACCGTCACGCTTAATCGTGCGATACAAATCAACAGCGTTTCTGGTTTATGTTTAACCAAACTAGATGTGCTCGATGAATTAACCGAAATCAAAATCTGTGTTGCCTATCAACACAATGGCAAAAAAATGCAAAGTTTACCTTTGCATTGCGAAGACTATAAAGAAATTGAACCTATATATGAAACCTTACCCGGCTGGCAACAAAGTACTTTGAATATTCAAAAATTTGAAGACTTACCAGAACGCGCCATTCAATTTGTTAAGCGAATTGAACAGTTAACCCAAACGCCTATCGCGATGATTTCCACTGGACCAGAACGCGATGCAACGATCATACGCGCGCATTTCTATTCCTAGCGAAGCGGAAAGTTGCAATGGCTGTTTGCATTGTGAGATAATCGCGATTTATTGCTACCTAGCTCGATAGTCATCGATATTAGTGAGATAACCACATGAATAAACACGTGAATGTTATAAAGCCCACTCTGCTTATGACCAGCAAAACTTTTCTCGCATTGGCCTTAATCCTTACACCTATTGTTGCATTGGCCCAAACGATTGCACCAGCAAATTCATTAGGCGCGGTAGCCGAAATTGTCATTCGATCTTTTTCTAGTTTAGCTAAACTCATTACTGCTGTTTCCTATGTTGCAGGCATGGGATTTGCGATTGGCTCTATTATGAAATTTAAGGCACATAAAGATAACCCAACGCAAGTACCCGTTGGCACACCGATCGCACTCATATTTATTGCTGCGGCATTAATTTACTTACCAACAATCTTTACTGTTGTGGGTGCAAGCTTATTTGGCAGCTCCATTGAACAACAAGTAGGCGGTGTTGGTGGCGAATCAAAATTTAGCTATGGTGGTTTTTAAATTAAGAAAGAACGGCATCTTTTTGGGTTACATTACAAAAAGCAACCACAGTTTAATCAAAACTTTTTATTTTGACTCATGTATTTTGCGTCTACGCGACCATTCAATAATTTTTCTGCTAAGGGCCCACTAAAACCCGCTTTCGTTGCCACAATCGGGCATGTTCTTTCCGTACATTTAAATGACAAAATTTCATCGCCCTTTATTTCTTTGCCAAAAATTTTGGAAAAAGCTTGTGCATCTTGATCAGTTAGGACTGTTGTTTTAGTAATGGTGGCTGATGTTGCTGAGTCGGCAAGGGCTGGTAAAGCAGGTAAAGCAGGTAAAGCAAATAGCAATAACGTGACCAATGGTATGAATTTCATTTTTTTTAACTGTATCTATCCTTATTTTAAATATTTAGATACGTTTAATGCAGTCCGTAATATTAGATTATAACTATAATTTAAAGTCAACGTGCGGGCACGATAAACGCAAATAGACAAACGGCATATTTTAATCTGGGAAGATAATAAGTGCTTGAAGCAATAACGCGCGTTTTGGGCTTATACAAATGTATCGCCCAAAACGCATTTTATATAAATATTACTTTCTATAAATCGCTATTTGCTTGGTTACGGATGAATGAGGAACCTAGGAAAAATCAATTGGGCAACATAAGCATTACCTAAGCCACCAACAATTCCCACGACTAGCATGAAACTCAAACCACAAAATACAGGAAAGTATTCTTTGGCGAGATCGACAATTTCCCGGTATCTATCACTCAATCTTTTAGTTAAAAAGAAGATTTCCTTTTTCAAACTTGCTTCCATGTGTCTACTCCTTCATGTAGTTAATTTCCTTGACGACTGGAGTATTGAATATAACTCATTCATAAATAATTTTCAAAACGCTGTCCGGAATTGTTCGATATATATAGGTTTTTCAATAAGTTCGATGCTAAATAATTTAAGCTGTATTCATAATTGGAAAAGCTTTAAGATTAATCTAATTTTTTAAATAACAACTATGCAATCTATTGATTTAATCAAATTATTAAACCCGCGCGAGCATGTAAGTGAATTTAATTTCGTTAATTCAAATTAAAACAAAAAGTTAAACGCACTATAAAAAAAATGCGGTTAACCCACCATCTCATTGTTAATTCATGAAATTTAGTTCGATATTTTCTTTTTATATAAACCCACTATTTTTGTTTCAGCAAGCACATGTCCTCTCATCGCTTTTTCAATTGTGGCTTTGCTTGTATTATTTGCAAGCGTTAACACTATATCTAGTGCATACAATTTAAATTGATAATGATGTGTTCCAGATGGTGGACAAGGACCACCCCAACCCGCTTTCCCCCAACTATTTTTGCCGTCTTTCGTTTCTGCTGGAAATTTCCCATCTGCTGCAATTTGTGTTGTGCTGGGCGGAATATTAAAAACAACCCAATGATCCCATGTTCCCATTGGTGCATCAGGATCATCCACAATTAAAACTAAAGTTTTCGCACCTGCTGGTATCCCTTGCCAACTTAACGGTGGTGAAATGTCACTGCCCTCGCAAGTGTATTGTGTAGGAATATTTTCTCCATCAGAAAAAGCAGAGCTCATTATTTGCATGGCCATGACTTGATTACCCCCTAACAACATCAATCCTAAAAAAAACATTTTAATAACGATTTTTTTCACGCGAGCACCTTCTACATGCGTTACCTTTAATTCCTAAGAGATAGGCAAAATATCACAATAATGCAAGTAACTCGGGATTGAGCGTGGTATGCGATTAGATCCGCGTTAACACATATGTTCCCGGGGCAGGTTCTAGCGCAGATTGATTTTCATAACCGCTTATTGCACTGACGAGATTGCCACTATTATTTTTTAACCAAGCTGCATAAACGGGCCACCATGATCCTGCTTGAAATGTTGCGTTTGCGAACCATTCTTCTGGGTGCGTATCAATGTCAAAACCAGCTGCATTAACCCAATAGCCATATTTTTGACGTTTGGGTGGGTTCACCACGCCACTGATATGGTCGCCACCCGCTAATATAAAATGGCAATTTGGCAAAAATAATTTACTGCTTGCAAAGACATCTTTCCATAAAGATAACTGATCATCTTTTAAACCTAGCGCAAACGTCGGAAAATTTAAATCGGTAATTTTAATTGCCGTACCGTGTATCGATAAAAAACGATCTGAAAAAAATATATTCTCTCGAATCATATCAATCATATAAAATTTTGCTAATCGTTCTGTGATATGTACAACATCTTGCAACCAATACAACATTGGATTGGGGGTGCCGTTGCTGCCACGTAAATAACGACTGACATAATAAGACCAATAATATTCGCGTGAATGCAATAAATTAAAAAATGCCGCTATTTTTCGCCCATCCCAGACGCCGGGCGTGCGCATTCCGGCACACAGAAAATCGAGTAAATCTAAACCTTCTTTCATACAGAATAATTGACTTAAACGATTAGGCATCGAAAAATCAAAACGACTCGCTAGAAAACTAAGACTTTGCACCCAATGTCGATTGCCTTTCACACTACAATATTGTGCGGCCAACGCATTAAACACTCCACCTAAACAATATCCCAATAGATTGACCGAATAATAACCATATTCATTAATGAGCAAAGATAACGCTTTTAATGGTCCTTGTTCCACATAGTATTCAACACCATAATTTGCGTGCGTTTTATTTGGGTTTGCCCAGGAGATTAAATAAACATCAAAACCTTGTTCTAACAGCCAGTGCACAAATGAGTTCTGTGCATTTAAATCAAAAATATAAAATTTATTGATAAAAGAAGGTGTCATCAGCAATGGTTTTTCATATCCCGCTGGGTTGAGTGGTGCATAATGCAAAAGCTGCATAATTTCATTTTGGTAAATAACTTTACCATTGCTTGTGGCTAAATTTTTGCCCACTTGATAATGATTGAAATCAGTTTTGATTAAATTAAAATACCCCCGCCAATAATCAGAATCTTCTTTAAAATGCTCCCAGCCGCGTCTTAAATTTTCGCCTTTCGTTTTTTTAGTTAATTCGAATACTTCCGGATTGGTTAACACACAATTACTCGGCGATAGACAATTAAATATTTCTTCAACCAAACGTTGGGTTTGGATTTTCGTGTCCTGATTAATTGCCACCGAGTTTTCAATGAGTTGATAGGCGCTTTGTTCGGATAATAAATAAGACTGTTTAATTAAATTAAAAAACCATTTATCTTTCCAATATTTGTGTTTAAAGCGGCGATCACTTCGCTCGGGTGTAACAACCGGTTCACATGGTTCACCACTGATTTGTTTGATGCTTTGGCTAATGAGTTGTTGATGACTATTGAACCAAGCTTGCGCCTCTTGCAATAAGGGTTCTGGATGTTCAAGCCAACTTTTGGCAAAACGGGGTATTAAGGGTAAGAAATTTTTTACACAATGAAGACCAGCTACCAAACCGGGCAAGAAAGAGAATGGCGAACTTGATGAACCGCTGCTTCGATTGTGTATGGTTGGTCGCTCATTTGAATTTACCGTTGCCACCATTTTTTCCCTAAAAGGATAACAAAACTAATTGCCATCATCGTCATTACCGTTATGGCCGGCACACTAATTGAATAAAGCATAATTGCAAATAATTTATAGCCAGCGAACATCAATATAATTAAATTACAAACCAGTGTTATGGGTAAAAGACGCATATATTTAGTTGGATTACGATATTTTTTAACACAGTCAGCAGTGACATTGCCATAAAACATTTGCTGTAGATGTGGCGCTTGTACAAAATAACAGACAATAATTATCAGTGACAATACTGGCACCCAGTTGTTCGCAAAAGTATGATAAATGAAATTCACAATCATTGCATGCGGAAAAACATACAATAAGTTAATTATAAAAAACGGCACAATTAGAAATGTTAAAATAATGCTACGTATACTTCGGCCATAAGCAATACGAGCAAGATGGCTGCCTAACACAGGTATCCAACCGATAATTAATCCCCAGGTAAGCCATTGCCATGCGGTTTGCTCTTGAAATGCCGGTAGCAATTCGCCGTGCCAAGCCGGTAATTTTAATTGATTAATAGGCAACGGCATTAAAATAAGCTGAGAGAAGAAATATAAAAACACGATTAAGCCTGCAATTAAAACTGTAAACAAGCCTAATACAGCACCCATATTGACACGGCGTTTAACCAATGTGCTGGTTAGTTGTTGCCAATACTGACTATGAAATAACCATGTGAGCAGTGTAAAGCTAAATAAATGTTGGACACGTAGCTCGTCAAAATAATGCATACCGAACAAATCTGTTAAGGCACTGACCAATTGTGCACACGCAAAAGATAACGTGATGAGTAAAGTACCCGAAACAGCATAATTTAAATATAAATCAAAAGAGAAGCCAATTTTTCCAGCAACGTGACGTCCTAACAAAGGCTGTAAGCTTATTGCAATATTACCTTTGCTTTTCCCTAAAAATACAAAATAACCAATAACAATCGCAAAGAAAATAATTAAACTCCAAGGAAATAAATAATAGGTAAACCAGGGTTGCATGAGTAATGTGTTGAATGCTTGTGTCAGAGTTAATTGTCTAAAGCTAAACGTCGGACTAAATAATAAAGTGCTTGCTAAGCTTAAATAAAGAATCAGAGCGCCCAATTGAATAAAGGTTACTCGCGCCAACCATTCGTGCCATGAATAATTTGGCACGCTGTCTTGCGGCCCCAATTTGATATTACCCATGGGCGTAAAAACTAAAACAGCTAATAGAATTGGAAATAGAATTAGGCCATTAAGCAAAGATAATAATTGCTGCGAATAGAAAGCAAGCAAGGCTAGTGGAATAGCACCAATAAAGAAAGCGTAAATAAAAAAATAAGGTTTTAAACGAACTAATCTCATTGCAATATCAACTTGTATTATTTACTTGCTGATCGCCGCATCGACATCAGCCATTTTTGATCCGGCCACTAATATTTTATAGTCGCGCTCGCTAATTAAGCCCTCATCAAATTTACTTTTTGCATCAACAATCATTGGTTGACCAAATTCATAAACCAACCGTCGTGTGGCTTGTGTCACTGTTTCTGGCACTTCACCAATTAACTTATCGCGTACGTTTTCATCAAAAACCAAATACTCACGCAAAGCAACACGTCCACCACCTACACGTGGCACTAATTTTTGCCAGATGACTAAGCGTATGGTTTCCATAATATCCAAGGTTCGACCATGACGTTCATCAGCAGGAAATGAAGTGACTAAACGACGAATGGTTTCAGCAACACCATTACTATGCAATGTGGTATAAACCGGGTGACCCGTTAGTGCTGCTTCAATTACCGCACCGATTGTTTCAGGGTCACGTGCTTCACCAACAAGAATCAATCGCGGTTTTCGGCGTAATGCGTTGCGCACACCTGCAGCAAAACTAGGTAAATTACGCGGAATTTCTGATTGGCTGACCACCGCCGATGGCATGTCAATCCCATCATACACAAATTCAATTGGTGCTTCATAGGTAAGTACCTTGCGATGACTAATTGGATCTTGCACTATTTTCTTGATAATCGCTGCCAACAAAGTACTTTTACCCGATCCCGTTGCACCCGTGACATATACGACGCCTTGCTCCGGTGCATAAGTTTTAAGTATGGAATCCGGTAATTTTAAATCATCGAGGTCTGGTGGTTCACCAGGGATGGTACGCAGTGTAATTTGTATGCCTTGATGCCCTTTAACCAAACAGCCTGTTGCATTGACACGAAAACGATAACGCTCGGCACGGTTTGGCCTAAATTCATAATGCGTGTCAACATCTTGACCACTTAAAATTTGAATAGTGCCATTGGGACCATAGATTGCATTAATGATTTCACCAACTTCCGTATTTGACATTTTGCGATGCGTAACGCGATGCAACTGCCCTGAAATTTCAACAAAAATTGCTTCATCGGTTTGAATGGTAATATCCGATGCATTTAACTTTGTACAAAATCCCAATAAGTCATCCATATTTGCCGGCGTAAATCGCGTCGGCTCATTGGGTAAAAATAATGTTTCGTTCATCGTGTTAGTACTGCCTGCCAATTTCTACTATTGGGATCGAGTGCTGGTAATGCCGTAATACGTAATACCGTGTCATTGATCCGCAATTGATTTTGGTCACCGGTCACACCCAGCTCAGTCTTCGCAACAAACGGTTTGCTAACCATATTTTGCGCCAATAATTTACGATAAAGCATTATTCCTTGGTAATCGCGACGCAAACGCTCCAAATTTTCAGCATAAATGGTATTAGCTTGCTCAATACCCGTATTCCAACCTAATGTTGCAGCAGTACGCCAAATTTCTCTTTCATCTTTGTTTCTGGGCAACAATGTTTTATCAGGAACCTCTGGTTTATCAAAAGTCATCCAAAGATAATCTCGCCATGTCGGTGGAATGGTAATAAAGTGCGCTTGTTCAATAATGCGATACGTTCGATCGCTGATACGCAATGCATCAGGTGCATCTAGATTTAAAGTTTGTTTTGCCTCTTCTAGGATGGGGGGCATGATGTT
>CAYSGV010000126.1:0-7903 GCA_964430685.1 uncultured Gammaproteobacteria bacterium | reverse complement strand
CTGCTCGTCAAGTAATCAAAGCTTCCGCATTAAAATCTTTACGTGATTTGTTAAAAGAAGCCTAAGTCGGCTCATTCTAAACAAGCACTTCAAATCAAAAAACCCTTTTCACCTAACAAAATAGGGCGAAAAGGGTTTTATTTTATGAATCTAATTTAACCTAGATTTGGCAGTTGGCGCATGATTTCTAACGCAACATCCTAATTCATCTCACTGCCATATCTATGTTTAACGATGTGCGCCTGGGTTACCGAGCTTATGCCTTTCTGCCATAGTGACCAGCGTGTTACGGAAATGAGCTGATTCTGTTTCACCAGGAGCATCAATAGCTTTAAAGCGACTTCGTTGTTCTTTCATGATGTCAGCAACTTGTTTTGTCGCGCCTGTCGTTTTGTCCACCACCACAGTACGCTTAGACCAGTCATCTAAAATTTGGCTCATGGTGCGTGGTTTATTATCATGTTGCGCGCGTTCTAATTCTGCAGCCAATTCAAGCCACAGTGCCGCTTTAACACTATTTGAACGAGTGAAAGGGTTCCAATCACGGCGTTCAGCGAATTTCCGGATACTTACGGCTACGCGAATCAAGTCATGTTCACAATCTCTGTTACGTTTGGTTTTAAGTTCACGTTCCAGTAACGCTTCATCAATAGGTTGATTTTTATTGGTGTCAGCTGTTTTGAGGAAGCTGTGTTCAGTTGATTTTTTGCTGAAATATCCACCCGGAATTGAATCTGTTTTCATCCCATGCGATCCAGGCACTTCAAGGGTTGCAAGCATGACTTCATGGCCGCCTATTGTTTGCATGGTTTCAATTTCGTCACGTGACATCTGCACCCCTTCTTGCAGGTAGATCTTCACGGCATCCTCAAGCTTCTTGGCTTTACAGATGGCACCCGTGCGATCGCGCCCACTGGCGCAACTTTCTATAAGAAATACACCTGGTTCTAACTCGGCCACAGAGAGTACTTGCACTGCTTGGTTTAAACGCGCCGATTTATGAAATGGCTTCGATATTGCCATGGGCGCTTGTGGATGTTTGCTTACCACTTTTGAAAACTCCGGGTGCCGTAAGGTGCCTTCAATATTTGTTGGCACATAAGAAAAATACGCACGGCGTTCAGCAATGGCCGCACGGGTTTGATAGTACATTAAGTCTTGGTCTTCAAGTGGCGAAAAGGTATTTAACATGAGGAAATGGGGTACATGCTGCGCGCCATCGGTGACGTGTTTTTGATACATCATGTTTATTTGTACGAGATTTTCTGCAGCAAACGCCTTTTTACGTTGTTCACTTTCACCTTTGCCGACATAAGCGATTGTAGCAACGCGTACATAGGGTTTTCGGGCCACTGTTTTTTCTGGTTTATCACCTTTTGCGGGGAAAACCAATTCGTCTTTACAGAGATAACCATTACGTACACCACAACCCAAATGCGTTTTGCGGGTTTGTGACGATAAACGACGACTATCATCTTGGATTAAATCATAAAACGCGACGTTGATTTCTTGATAAGCTTCATTTTGGCTGGTATGAAAATCACGCTCTTTCTTAGTTGGTTTGGCCACGACGCGTTGCATGGTTTTCATCGCTTCTTTTTGTGGCGCCGTTTTTTCAGTGATCGGATAGGCGGTTTCGATGTGAGTGACACCATGTTTATCGGCTGAGATGGTTTGTTGTGCTGGTGCAGGATCAAGCACACTTGCCATTTGACGATAATGGTTGAGTAATTTTTCATACTCCGCGGCATTTTTCTTTTTGAGACCATGGTCAAAATGGTTGCGATGGATAAGCCCGCATAAATGTGCATTAAAACGAGCATGTTTTTGTTGTAATTCCTTTTTGGCTGCACTTTCAGTGAGCGTACCTTGGGCAAATCTCTGTTGAATGTCAGTAACACTCAGTAAAAAGTCGCCCATTAACTGCATCAATTTTTCTTGCTCACCCCAATAGTGTTCTACACGTTGTTCGTTTTTTGCATGACTTTCCGCACGTTTTTGTAGCATATAATCTAGGGTACGGGCGGTGTTTAATGCGCGTAGCAGCGTATCATCAATGTGAAAAACCAGATGATTTGGATCTAAGCGTTGGTTTAGGGGCTTAGCTTGTCTTGCATCACGGCGAATACAAGGGATGCCATTCGGACTGCCAGGTGCTGGAAATGAATCGTCAATTACCGTGGTAATCCCATTCTGTCTATCGATATGGGCAACCAGTATATCTTGTAGCGCTTTATAATTTTTCTGTGCGAGCGACATTCGTGTTGCTGGATTTTGGTCTTGGTCAAAAGTCCAGGGGGATACCATTTGGCATTTACTAAAATCCTTAGCGAGCGAATCATTAAAAATATGAAAACCTTTGCCTTTAACCTCTTGGTTGTAAGCGTTAAAAATGTCATCATTTTTGAGTGGTTTTGGTGCTGGCATTTGGATACCCCATGAGTTAATGCAATAATTAATTCAACTTCATAATTTCATTATAGAAAGTTAAGCTTAAGGCAGCATTAAAAAATAGCAAATTACTTACAAGAAAGCATGACAATATCTCAATTTTAAAAAAATATAGCTTTTTCGCTAAATGACCTTTGGAAATTCCTTGAAATCAGCATACAATGAACCACCAAAATTTAGGGAGTGCTGATGAAAGGATTCAACAAGCGTTCTATGTTGCTTGGCTTGTGCCTAGCATTTGTCTTTTTTTCGCCAGTATTTGCATTGACGGCCGATCACACTGTTCGTGCACCTGGACTGCAGGCCGCAACGCAATCATCTGGCAAAGCAACTGCACCAAAATCAAGCGCCACGCCAGCATCCTTGCCAACGGCCGTCGCCCCATCAACCCCAGCACCAAATGTTTTACCAACAGCAACAGAGAATTCCACCTTCAATAATCAAGTTTGGAATTTTAAGAACATGGACTTGGTTTCTTTAATTAAACAAGTTGGTAAAACACACCACAAAAACTTTGTTTTTGATTCTAGAGTAAAAGGGAAAGTGACTTTTTTAAGTAATCAGGCTTTATCCGCAAATGAACAGTACCATGCATTTCTCACATTGTTGCATGTGCAAGGATATGCTGCTGTACCCAAAGGCGCTGTGATTGAAATCGTTCCGGAAAATGAAGTCAAAGGTTTGGATGTACCCATTTATAACCGTGCGAATGTAGCCACGATCGATGATCGTGTCATGGCCATTTTACATGTGCAGAATGTCGCGGCTGATCAAATGGTACAACTGCTTGATCCGATGGCAACCAAAACCAGCTACATTGCTGCTTATCAGCCGACCAATGATTTAATTGTTTCCGATCGAAAAAGCAATGTTGAAACAATTGCCAATTTGGTGCGCAAGTTGGATCAAGATGCCAATTTAAAATTTTATATTATCCGTCTAAAATATGTTGCTGCTGAGAGTATTGCCAAAGTTTTAAACACATTATTTGGTGGAACGCAAGCAAGCTATGGAGGGGCTGGTGGGAACACTTTCCATAAGCAAATTAATTTTGCAACTGATCCACGTACGCATAGTTTAGTTGTTCGTGGCGGTAGTATTGAGCAAATTAACCGCGTTCGTGATTTAGTGCGCTCTCTCGATATTCGTGATAATGCAAGTGATAATGTGACAGAGGTGATTAATCTCAAACAATTACGTGCACAAAATTTAGCGCCTATTTTAAATAAATTAATTGAAAATTATTTAGGGGTAAAATCAGAAGGAATAGCAGACGAAAGCGCCAGCGCGCAACCGCCTGTGCCAACAACAAATTTGTTAAATCCGATGGCTGCTTATAATGCAGCAAATCCCCAAACCGGTAATACGCTGGCCAGCACGATGACCAGCCCACAACTGCCAGATAACGATTTCTTTAAATCAGATGGTGGAAAAAAAGCATCTGGCAGCGCTTATATTCAATGGGAGGATTCAACAAACGCCATTATTATTACTGCGCCACCAAAGTTGATGAGCGTATTAAAAAAGGTCATTACGAAATTAGATGTTCGTCGCCCACAAATCTTAATTGAAGCGGTGATTGCTGAATTAACAACGGATCGTGCGCGTGAATTAGGTGTTGAAATGAGTGTGGGTGGTGCACTGAAATTTAACTCACGTTTTCTACCGACGCTACCGACTTCAGTGATCAGTAATACCGGTTTAATTAACACCGCCTCAACAGGAACAGGCGTTGCGTTAGGACAAGGGCTTACAGCAAGTTATTCACAAGGTGATCAATTACGTTTTCTGTTACGTGCCTTGGAAATTGATAACCGTTCGAATGTGGTGGCTACGCCTAATTTAGTTACTCTGGATAATGAACCTGCGCAAATAAAAGTTGGCCAAAAAGTTTCATTCGCCATTGGCCAAATTCAAAATAATCCAACCGGTGGTAATCCATTCACTTCTTTTGAGCTTGAAGATGTTGGATTAACTTTAACGATTCGGCCGCAAATTACGACTAATGGTGGTATTAAGCTGGTTCTAGAACAGGAATTGTCAAATGTTATTCCTGGTACCGCTAATCCCAATACCGGCAATAATCCGACATTGTCGCAACGAATGATTCGTACCACGGTAATTGTTAAAAATGGTGAAGTATTGGTGTTAGGTGGGTTACTACAGAATCAAACGCAAGATACGGTTTCGAAAGTGCCCATATTAGGTGATTTTCCTTTGGTCGGTGGATTATTCCGTAATAAATTTAGAGATGTGATGAAAACTAATTTGGTCGTATTTTTACGACCGGTGATTTTAGATGATGCTGGCGTGAATATTCTACCGCAGAATTTAGTGCCAATTGAATCATATGTAATTGAGAAACACGGGAAATGAAATAGTAATTAACGATTGAAGTAAGCCATACAAGGAATAGTATGAATTTACGAAACTTAAATATTCGCGAGATTAACTGGCAGGTGTTCTTACAGTTCGATCGCGAAAAAATACTCGATTGGTTTACCAGCCCAACGGGGCTGCGTGCTTCATATTGGTTGGTTGTATTATCCAGTGTGATTGTGCTGTTAACCTTTTTTGGCCAAATATATGACGTTTGGAGTATTCATGCAACGAATTGGTCAAAGGTCGCGCAATTACAGCCACGAGTTAAAAACATGGCCGTATCGAAACCTGTTCCTTTAGCGCAATATCATTTATTTGGTATCGATGCTGAGACATTACGTATCGCAACAGGCAATTTAGAATTACATGGGGTATTTGTCTCGACTATACCCACATTATCAACAGCAGTAATTGCCCAAATTGGCAGTGAAGAGAATACCTACCAAGTCAATGAAGTTTTACCCGATGGCAGTAAATTGTTGAAGGTAACTGATGATCACGTATCGATTGAACGTAATGGGCTTATTGAAAATCTATTTCTGCCTGCAGATGAACAAGTCAACTTCGATGCTCCTGAAGAAGGTGATACAAATCTTGATTCAGAGGAAAACAATCTGACGAATGCAGATAATGAAAATGGACCAGAATCATCTAATATGAATAATGTAGGGAATGAAGAAATGTCTTCAAACCCACAAATGAGGGTAATGCAAGAAATTCGTAAAATGGGGCTATTGAATCGTTATGGTAAACAACAATGATAGCACTCCACAAATCAGTGGCTGGACGAAAGAGAACTTCAGTTTCGCCAAGCGACATCATGTTTTAGTGTCAGAAATAAATGACAACTATGTAGAGATTGTGCATAGCCCAAAATTCGATTTAGCTACTCTTTGTGAATTACGACGCGTGCTTGCTCGTCCAATTAAATTGCATGAAGTCTCTGAGGAAGAGTTTGCTAATTTGTTAACCCAACATTTTGAAATGCAATCCGATATGAGCATGCAATTAACAGAAGATTTTGGTGAAGCACTTGATTTAGAAAAAACCATGCAAGAATTACCACAGGCAACCGATTTGCTAGAAACGAATGACGATGCACCCATTATCCGTTTGCTCAACGCTTTACTCAGTGAAGCCATCAAAAGAAAAGCATCCGATATTCATATTGAAACTTTTGAAGAAGAAGTGTCTGTGCGTTACCGAATTGATGGTGTTTTACATAAAATTCTTGAACCACCACGCTCCATTGCACCATTAATCATTTCACGCATAAAAATTATGGCTAAGTTAGATATCGCGGAAAAACGTTTGCCGCAAGATGGGCGTATTACAGTGCGCATTGCAGGCCATGCAGTAGATATTCGTGTCGCAACAATTCCTGCTAGCCATGGTGAACGTGTGGTCTTGCGATTACTCGATAAAAAATTTAGTCATTTGGAATTAGCTAATTTAGGCATGGCCAAACAGTCATTGGCCATGGTGAAACAAATGATCAGTAAACCACATGGGATTATTTTGGTTACCGGACCCACTGGGGCGGGCAAAACCACGACACTTTATGCCATTCTTTCCCAACTGAATCATCCTGAACGCAATATTCTAACAGTTGAAGATCCGATTGAATATGATTTAAAAGGCATTGGTCAAACACAAGTGAACTCCAAAGTAGATATGTCATTTGTCCGTGGTTTACGCGCAATTTTACGACAAGATCCAGACATCGTGATGGTCGGTGAAATTCGTGATTTGGAAACAGCCAAAATATCAGTACAAGCCAGCTTAACCGGACATTTAGTATTATCGACATTACATACAAATAGTGCCATCGGTGCCGTAACACGTTTGCGTGATATGGGTGTTGAGCCTTATTTATTGGCATCGACGCTCATCGGTGTTGTTGCACAACGTTTGGTGCGTCTGTTGTGTCCGCATTGCAAAGAAGCTTATCCAGCAACGGTAGAAGAATGTAAAATTTTGGGTGTTAATTCAGCAAAGCCACCAATGCTTTATCGACCAATGGGTTGTCATGCCTGTGAACACACTGGTTACACGGGTCGCAGCGGTGTTTATGAACTAGTGATTATCGATGAAAAATTACGCAGCATGATTCATGCGGATGCCAACGAACAAGTAATTGAATCTTATGCGCGACAAATTGCGCCGAGTATGCGACAAGACGGTTGTCAACGCGTACTATCAGGGCAAACTACTATCGCAGAAGTATTGCGTGTGACGCTTGAGGATGCTGCAAATGGGAGCATTTAGTTATAAGGCAATGGACAAAGAGGGCCATGAACAAAAAGGTGCGATGACAGCCGACTCTGTGTATCAGTTGCGCCAGCAATTACGTGCACGCGGGTTAATTCCTTTGGAAATCGTTGCTGTTACCCAATCCAGTTTAAAATGGTCATTATTTGTTCATCGCTATCATCGGCGTTTATCTACCACTGAATTAACGTTAATTACGCGTCAAATGGCGACTTTATTAGCTGCTGGTTTACCCATTGATGAGGTAGTCAACACGGTATCTTTGCAAACCGATAAAGCCACCACCAAGAGTATTTTACAGGCGGTTCGTGCACGACTCATGGAAGGTCAATCGTTGGGCAATGCTTTCGCTGAATTCCCCGAATCATTTTCAGAACTTTATCGCGCTACGATTACCGCTGGTGAAATGGGCGGTCATTTAGATTTAGTTTTACTGCGTTTGGCTGATTATTTAGAGCGACAAGAAAAGGTGCGACAAAAAATATCCAACGCATTAATTTATCCTGCAATCATGACTACCGTTGCTTTGAGTATTGTTACTTTTTTAATCATATATGTTGTGCCACAAATGATCGGTGTATTTAACCAAATGGGACAACAATTACCTTGGGCAACAGTTACATTATTAGCGATTAGTGATTTTCTTAAAAATAATGGTCTTTATGTGCTGCTATTCATTTTACTGATTATGGTGGTTATGAGGCGATTATTACATCTTGAGGCTATACGCTTACGTTATCACCGGTTGTTGTTGATGATACCCTTTTTGCAACGCCCCATTAAAATGGTGAATACGGCT
>CAYSGV010000125.1:0-7938 GCA_964430685.1 uncultured Gammaproteobacteria bacterium | reverse complement strand
ACCCATGCCAACTTACAGCGTCAAATATTGATGCAGCCAACGAGACATATTAAACTACATATGGATTTTTATATTAAATTTAATATACTAAATAATATGAAATAGCATTTTGGGAGACATTCATGAACACATTATCCATCAATTTTCCCGATGATTTAGTGGAAGCAAGCCAGCGAGCAGCCGAAGAATTAGGTATATCTCGTACGCAATTCATTAGACAAGCTGTCGTACATGAATTAAAAAATTACCGCAAGCAACGCGAACTAAAAGCAATGGCTACTGCTTTTGCTGCAATGAACAAGCACCCTGAATATCTGAAGGAATCAAAAGAAATAGAAGAAAACTTAAATACGTTATTACCTGAAGAGGCAGATCAATGGTGGACAGGAAAATCTTAAGTTATGGTGGTATTTATTTAGCTAAACTTGATCCTTCTAAAGGTAAAGAAATAAGTAAAATCCGGCCCATCGTACTGTTAACGGCAGAAGTTATTTTAAATGTTTCGCCGTCGATTGTATTTATTTGCCCACTCTCCTCTCATTCTTATCCCGAATTTAAACAATTGCATGTAGAATTACCCCCTCGCGATAATTTAATGGTCACAAGTTACGCTCTGGTCGAACATTGTCGATCAATTACTGTGGAACGACTCATGCACCCTCGCTTAGGGCAGCTTTTAGAGGTAGAGATCTCGACAATTTTATCGCGATTTACTCGGATTATTGGTTTGTAAGAAATAAGATGGACTACTGACATCGTTCATTATTCATTCTTAATTTTTACGCCACTGAGTACCACTCGCAGTATCTTCCAGCGTGATGCCCATAGCAAGTAATTGATCGCGGAACTGATCAGCCAAGGCCCAATTTTTCTCTAAGCGTGCTTGATTACGTTGGGCAATTAACGCTTCAATCTGTTTGGTTAACGCTAAATCATCGGCGCTTAGATTTTGCCAAAATGCTTGCGGATCATCTTGTAAGATGCCAAGACAAAGTGCAAGTTCACGCAATAATGCAGCATATTGAGATGCCTCCATATTTTTTCCTAATTCACGCAAACAATTTATTTCATGCACAATATCAAATAATACAGCCATCGCTTCAGGTGTATTAAAATCATCATTCATTTTGTCATGAAAACGCTGTCGATACGATTCACCAAAATCTTTAGGGACTGTGATGATATCTAATCCACGCAGCGCAATATAACAGCGCTGCAATGCTGCATGCGCATTTCCAAGTGATTCTAGTGAATAATTAATGGGGCTGCGATAGTGACTACTGAGCATGAAATAACGAATCACTTCCCCTTTAAATTGAGTGAGTGCTTCACGGACAGTAAAAAAATTGCCAAGAGATTTCGACATTTTTTCTTTATTGATTTGTACAAAACCAACATGCATCCAAGTATTGACAAATTTCTGCTCAGTTGCTGCCTCTGATTGCGCAATTTCATTTTCATGATGCGGAAAAGTTAAATCAAAACCACCGCCGTGAATGTCAAAGTGTTCACCGAGACATTGCATCGACATTGCCGAACACTCAATATGCCAACCGGGCCGTCCTTTGCCCCAAGGTGAATCCCATTGTGGCTCACCTGGTTTTGCCAATTTCCATAATACAAAATCGAGCGGATTACGTTTACTTTCAGCAATGGCCACGCGCGCACCGTGTTGCAGTTTTTCTAAATCTTGATGTGATAATTGACCATAATTTTTAAAACGTTCTACCTCAAAACAAACATCACCGTTTTCTGCAATATAAGCAATATCGTGTTTAAATAATTCTTCAATAAGCTGAATAATATGAATGATATGATCCGTTGCACGTGGCTCCTCATGAGGAGGTAGCATATTCAGAGCTTTTTCATCGCGATGCATTTCAGCAATAAAGCGGTTAGTCAATGCATCGATTGGCTCATTATTTTCATTTGCTCGCTTAATAATTTTGTCGTCGATGTCGGTAATGTTGCGCACATATTTAACCCTAAAACCACAAGCTGCTAAATAACGGCGCACCACATCAAAAAAAATCATCACGCGTGCATGGCCTAAATGACAATAATCATACACAGTGATACCGCACACATACATGCCAACAAAATTGGCCATAATCGGTTGAAAACGTTCTTTCCGGTGGGTTAACGTATTATAGAGATAGAGTTCGTTATTCATATTACTTATTGCCGTTAAATAATTCTGAGCACAGCATGTAAGCGATCTTTTATCCGGTCAATTCCTAATAACGGAAATACAAAATGCATCTCTGGTCCCTTCAATTCTGCTGTGAGTGCCACACGTAACGGTTGAAATAGTTTCTGCCCTTTTACGCCTAAGGTTTCCGTTAAATTTTGATAGATACTTTTAATATCCATGCCATGTTGATCCACCGCGGTGAGTGCCTGTTTGAAAAATGCCTCGCCTGCGCTGCGCAACAATACAATATCTTCATCGCTAAAAATAAGTTCCGCTGCAAATAATCGCTGTGCTAAATGACGACCATCGGCTGGGAATACGCAGTTGGGACGAATTGCCGTTAGAAATTGTGTTTTTAATTCGCTAGGGACTAAATGTTCAACTTCAGGACCCAACCAAGCATAAAGTTCTTCATCGCTGGTATGCATGACAGCTAATTTCTGCCAGTGCAATAAATGCGATGGATCATATTTCGCCGGTGCACCACTTAATGCATTGAGATCAAATTTGTTTGCCAATTCACTTAAAGACATATACTCATGTGAACTGTAAAAATGGCCTAACCGTGCCAAATAATTCACGATTGCTTGCGGGAAATATCCTTCTTTGCGCATATCTTTAATACTGAGACTGCCCAGACGTTTTGATAATGGCCCACCATCAAGCGCCATAATTAAACTGATGTGACCATAACGTGGAATGGGCAAAGCAAAACTTTTAAGTATTAAAATTTGCCGCGGTGTATTGGTTAAATGATCTTCACCACGCAACACATGAGTCACACCCATTAATGCATCATCTATGGCATTACAAAACATAAAAGGTGGCGTTCCATCCGCACGACGAATAATAAAATCACCTAAATCATTGCTTTGAAACCGTTGCTGACCACGCACAATATCATCAAACGCAATGATTTCATTGTCAGGCACACGAAATCTTAATGTAGGCTTTAACCCTTCCGCCAACTTTGCATTAATTTGCTCAGGTGTCAGATGTCTACAGGTGCCATCATAACGCGGCGCAATACCACTGGATAATTGAATCTTGCGCATAATGTTCAAATGTTGCTCGCTGCAAAAACATGGATAGGCTTGATGTCCCCCAGCTAATTTTTCATAGAATTGATCGTAAATGGCTTGTCTTTGTGATTGCCAGTACGGCGCAGCTGCACCGCCGATTTCAGGACCTTCATGCCAATCCAGGCCAAGCCAATGCAAGTCTTCCATCAGTTGCCTGGTATAGCGATCATCCGAGCGCATTTTATCAGTATCTTCAATTCGCAATAAAAAAGTGCCTTGGCTTTGGTGGGCAAGTAAAGCGTTAAACAATGCTGTGCGCACATTACCAAGATGCAAATTTCCTGTAGGGCTGGGACAAAACCGTGTTTTCATATAAAAAATATATTCCTTCGCATTAATGATGATCATAAAACAAAAATGAATTATAGCGAATGTTTGGCCAAGAACACACTGACCTAGGTATCATTTTTACCATCTTACACCCCTTATCACTTTTTCACATGTCTTTCACTGGCAGCGGCCGTAGCTACTCCGATTTCCTCATTCCCTGGCAAAGGCTGCAAGGTAATGGTGATAGAATTAATGAATCACTGCAGCCGGGGATCCGGGAATCCAGAATAGTTTTACTTACGAAGTTCGTAGTCTCCAGTTAGATTTTTTCTGTATTCTCTGCTCTACGGTCGTATACATCGAGTTATCTTTTCAAAATAGTTAGATGGCCTTCGCCAGAGAATGACATGTGTGGGAAGATTTACTCTAGAACATTCGCTTTGAATTGTGTAACATCAATATCTTAATGCAATGGACCCATACACAATGCACACAATATTTATCAGTGACATTCATCTCCACGAAGAAAACAAAGAGCTCACGCAATTATTTCTCAATCTACTGAATGCTCTCCCCAAGGCGCTTGATGCATTATACATTTTAGGTGATCTTTTTGAGCTCTGGCTCGGCGATGATGCAATGAGTTCCTATCAACAAAGCATCGTAAATGCCATACGCGATCGTACAGCAGAAGGGTTGCCTATTTATTTTATGCATGGGAATCGTGATTTTTTAATTAATACTATCTTTGCCAAACAAAGCGGCGTACAACTATTAGCAGAGCATGTGGTCATTGACTTATACGGCAAGAAAACTCTGCTGCTACATGGTGATACTTTATGCACTGAAGATCGACAATATCAAAAATATCGTAAAATTGTACGTCATTCTTTCATACAAAAATTATTTTTACTGATTCCTGTAAACATACGAAAAAAGATAGCCAATCACATACGTCAACGCAGCAAAAATTATACCAGTCAGGTAAAATTAAATTTAATCGATGCTAATAATGATGCGGCGATAAAATTAATGCAAAAAAATAAAGTGCTGCAATTGATTCATGGACACACACATCGTCCAGCTATACATTTAAATTATATTGATGATGATCTCTTCAGTCGTTATGTGTTAGCAGATTGGGACAAAAACGGCTATCTACTGATAGCCTCGAATAATGGTACACTACGTTTCGCGACGTTAAACCTAGATTCGGCAATTGGTCTCGAAATCTTGACCTAATTGCCGAATCTAGGTTAATAAATTAGTTAATTTGAATATTAGGATATACAATGTTACTCAATGAAGATAACAATCCTGGCCTATATAAAATTAAAAATTATACACCTGGACAATTTTTAATTAATGATGAAATTATTACGCATAGTGTATTGATCACAGCCAAAATGTTACAAAATTGGCCACCACACAATTTAGCTGAATTAACTGATGAACATTGGGATACAGTGATCAATTACGCGCCACAAATCCTCATTTTTGGAGTGGGTAGTAAATTTGTATTTCCTGATATGCAAAAAATCGCTCGACTTTACCAAAATAAAATCAGTTTTGAAGTTATGGATACTTATGCTGCTTGTCGCACGTTAGCCATTCTTATGGCTGAACATCGTGATGTGGCCGGAGCATTATTGGTTGATTAACCATTTGAGAAAGTCAATTAAAAACTCTCTTCTTCGTCTTCAGATTTAGTTTCTAATCGCCATTGCGGATAAACCTTGGCTGTTTTAACCAAATTCCCTTTAATTTCGATAATTTCAATTGGATAGCCATCAATGCGCACACAGGTACCCGGTTGTGGAATCACCTCAAGATATTCAACGATTAAACCACTTAATGTTTTGGGACCTTCTACTGAAAATGACCATTGCAACATTCTATTTAAATCACGTAAATTTGCACTGCCATCAATCAAATAACTACCATCCGTCTGTTTTTGCACTTCTTTGATTATTTGCGGCAAGCTCGAATCGAGATCGCCAACAATTTCTTCCAAAATATCTTCAATACTCACAAGTCCCTGGATATCTCCATATTCATCTACGACTAACCCCATACGTCGCTTTGCCTCACGAAAATTCATTAATTGTGTATGCAATGGTGTACCTTCGGGCACGAAGTATGCTGGCCGTGCTGCTTGCAGTAAGTTTTTTCGCGTTAATTTACCCTGTGCTAATAAATTGACAACGCCACGAATGTGTAAGATACCACGTACATTATCGATGCCATCTTGGCATAATGGTAATTGTGTATATTGTGTCGTGGTCAGTTGTTTCATGATTTTTTCGATGTCATCATCTAAATCAATTAGTTCAATTTCATGACGCGGCACCATGACATCATTCACTCTTATTTTTTCTAAATCCAAAATAGAAAGCAGCATTTCTTGATGTTGTGAAGGAATACGGCTGCCTGCTTCATGCAACATAGTGCGCAACTCTTCAGCGCTCAAATGTTCAATTTTTTGTTGGCTTAATTTCACACCAAACAAACGCAGAAAAGTGTTGGCTACGCTTGTGGCTAGCCAAACTAAGGGATAAATAATTTTCAATGACCAAGTTAAAGGTATGCTCACAAAAAAGGAAAATTGTTGTGGATACATAGCGGCTACGGTTTTAGGCGCCATTTCGCTAAATATTAAAATAAAAGATGCTATGGCTATATCAGCCAGGAATACACCAAAATCATTGAAATGACGAATCGCGATGACGGTCATGACGGCAGCCGCCAGCATATTACCAAAGGTATTACCTATTAACAGGACCCCTAACAAGCGATCAGGTCGACGCAACAGCGTATTGACGCGTAAGGCAGCAGGATTTTTAAGACGAACCAAATGGCGTAGCCGATAACGGTTGATGGCCATCATAGCTGTTTCAGAGCCAGAGAAAAATGCAGATATAGCGCACATAATCAACAATAAGATAAACAAAGTGAGATCAGAAATACCACTCAAGAGAACACCTAAAAATGACCAAACCAACGCAAAGTCTAAGAGATCAGCGGCAATAATGCAATTACGACGTATAAAGCAGGCTGAAGGGGCATTTTTCCATTGAAAATCAAGTCCAGTTTCACGTCATTCCCCGGCGAAGGCTGACTCCGCTTTCACGTCATATCCCGTCGAAGCTGCAAGATAATGTTGATAGAATTATGAAACATTACAGCCGAAGATAAGGGAATCCAGAATAATATTACTTACGGAGTTGCGGCCTACGCCAGAGAATGACGTGGAAAAAAGGCCCTCCTGAAGCAAACATCATTCTAAATTTGCCAATCAAATCTCTCCAGCATCAACCATCGCACATGCTAAAGCTAATTCTTCAGGTGTATTAATTTCAATAATTTTATGCGGTGTCACACAAACTCGAATTTTATAACCATGTTCCAACACACGTAATTGTTCCAGCAATTCAGCTTGCTCAAGTTTTCCTGTCGGTAGATTGGTAAAGGTTGTTAAAAAATCTTTACGGAACGCATAAACGCCTTGATGTTGATAAACAGGCGTAGCATCAGTAGATTGGCGGAAATACGGAATGGGCGAACGCGAAAAATAAATAGCATCATTATTGCGATCAACAATGACTTTAACTGAATTGGGGTCATGATATTCGGTTTCAAATTCTAATGGACAAGCTAATGTAGACATTAATACATTAGCATCATTTATAAAGGGTTGTACTAAAGCAGATAACATTTCTGGTTTAACAAATGGTTCATCCCCTTGCAAATTAACAATGACATCCATATCCGGATAATGCTTGGCCACAACTGCGGCACGATCGGATCCGGTGGGAATATTGGGATCAGTCATCACTGCTGTACCACCACAATGTTCAACAACCGCAGCAATTTCATCACAATCGGTTGCCACGACAACTTCGCTAAATTCAGGTGTTGCTCTTGCGGCTTCGAGTGTCCATTGCACCATTGGTTTTTGACCAATTAAAGCTAATGCTTTACGTGCTAAACGCGTTGAACCGATGCGTGATGGAATCACACAAAGTATTTTAATCATTGTTGCCTCATACTATTAAGCGGAGTTAATTTTTTACTTAACGACTAGTGGGCTTGTTTGTACTACAGGATTCTCACTATCACTTCTTATTAAATTATCTGCACTCGAACAACGTCTTACAGGCGCCATCTCTCCCACAGACAATGTTCGTGTTGGTTGCGACAAAGGCCATCGCATATTTCTACGCACAGCTTGTTGCGCAGGAAACTGAACGCTACTCTCACCACTATCACTTGTGATCGGTGTCAACGCAGGCAGTTGGTAACTAGTTATTTCTACTGAACTTGATGCAGCGGATTCATCTTTTTGCTCCTCTTCGTCATCAGAACTGAGACGCAATTGTAGCGGTTGTTTTG
>CAYSGV010000124.1:0-8014 GCA_964430685.1 uncultured Gammaproteobacteria bacterium | reverse complement strand
CAAAACTAATACATAAAATCAAGGCAAAGCCATGCAAAAAGTCTTCGAGTCGCCCAACCAGCAAAAAGGTCCCTCTGCAGCGAAATCTAATATACCAACTTCATTAGAGCCAGCATTTTTTGCCCAACGTTTAGACACGATTAAATATGCTGCATCGTTAGCGGAATTTCATCAGAGTAAATACGTAGAACTACCGGCGGCTGTATTTGAGAAAAAATTTAATCTGCGCTATACAGAGTGCCCACTCATTGAATCAACTTTGCGTGATGCAACCTGGCAAGCTTTTACTTCACCTAAAAATTATAGCGATTTAGCTGATGCCAATGCGTTGCTCGAAGAGCGCTTCCATAATCCGCTAGACTGCTTTGTTGTGGTATACATTGATGAACAAGTTGGACATGGTCTGTTTTTAGCGCATTCTGCGCAAAAGCTTCCTGCTGGTACAATACTTGGTGCTTATAGTGGTCACATTATGGATCAGCGTAGTTATGTTCAATCGTTTCTTGATGATTTTCAGGAATTAATTCAATACGCTGCTTATGGTATGAGTTTAGGCGATGAAGATTTGGCAGCATGTACAACCTATCAAAAATATGGTGACCCCTCAGTTAATGCACACTATGTTGGCAATTGTTTCCGCTTTATCCAAGATGGTCCAAAAACATCGGAAATGCACAAATTAAATTCTTTGACTGTTGATCAAAAAAGCAGAATTGCTACAGAAAATACATACCGTTGGCCAATTATTTTTAAAGGTATACCTCTAATGGTTGAAATTGCGGGGAGAGATATTTTACCCGGAGAACAATTGTTACAATCATATGACTATGTAAATATCGGCAATATAGATTTCTGGAGAGTATTGGGCGGGCGTAAATTATTTGGTAGTACTGGCGAAGTAATTGGTGTACTCAGAGATAATTATTCTATTGAATTCACATATTTAGATCCGCAAAGGCATTTACCTGTATTGCAATTAGCAGCACAAGATCTACACAAAGTACGCCATGTTGTGCAACAACTAACAAATAATCAAAAGCCCAGTTTCACAACCGAAAAATTATTTCAAAAAGAGATTAACTTTTTATTAGGTCTTTTTATCAAACGATTTGGTGATGCAGGTGACTCAGAGCGTGAGCGCTGGTTAATGGATATAAATACGAAATTTAATCAGCAAACATCAAGCGATGCTGCTTATCAAATATTGTTTACAAGATTAAATAAAGAAGCATGTCAGCCCTATCTAAACCCTTCGGTGAAAATTCTTAAAAATGAAATCATTCGCCACATGTTGGCTTATAAAGCAGCACAAAACAATTCAGCAGCACAAACAAAATCAAATGACTCTCTCAAAATATCGACAGATATGAAGCAGCAACCATAGGTTTAATGTTTGTCTCCTCACATATTATGCTAAACCAAGTTTAAAAAAACTATTGGCATAATGGATGTGTTCTCTCAATTTATCTGTATTCCCTTAATAAAGTTCCATTAATAAAATCCAATGTGTGAAATCGCAAACTATTTAAACAAAGAAAAATATAGGCAACTATACTTCATAATACTTAAGCAGGGGTTTATCATACGATACGCTAGGATTTTACAACCGAATCTGATATACGAGATGCCATTTAAAACGAAATAGGGATAAAAATGGAAAATCATGTAGATATTCTCAAATGGGCGACTGATTGTCTGCGCGCTAAAGGGTATATTCTGCAACAGTCGCCTGAAGTTGTACTCGAAACACCTTGGTCGAATGTGATTCGATTTGCAACTTCAAAATATGATGTTTATTTAAAACAAACGCCACCAGCCATATTCATAGAGCCAAAAATCATGCAACTATTGGCGGATCAATTTCATGCCAGTGTACCGATGGTAATAGCCAGTAACGATGAGCTGCATTGTTTTTTGATGAAAGACGCTGGGATATCACTACGCCAATATCTAAAAACAGAATTTCGAGCAGATTTATTGTGCCAAGCCATTAAGCAATATACCGCTATCCAACGATCTACCGAAAAATATATAGAGTCCTTTTTTGCAATGGGCATCCCTGATTGGCAATTAGATAAATTACCGAAATTGTATGGCCAAGTTATCCAGCAAGAGGAATTTTTAAAAGCAGATGGCATGACAGATAATGAGCTAAAAATATTATATAATTTAAGTCCCAAAATAGCAGAACAATGCAAATTATTATCCCAGTATCAAATTCCTGCAACATTCGTGCAAAACGATTTTCACAGTAACAATATTTTAATTGATCCAAAAAACCAAAAATTGACATTTATTGATTTGGGCGAGACTGTGATCACCCATCCATTTTTTTCCTTACATACTTTTCTTTATCAATCAATCATCCATCATGGGATAAAAGAATTCGATCAAATTTATCAACAACTTCAAGCGGCCTGTTTAGAAAATTGGCTAGAATTAGCGACAAAAAGTCAACTACTTGATGGGTTTATGTTAGCCAAAAAGTTATGGCCCCTTTATTCCGCATTAGGTTGTTATCGTTTAATGATAAGTGTCGATTTGCTTGAGTATAAATCCTATTATGCAAATAGACCGCATCGACTCGCCGGTTACTTTAGAGAATATATTGCCGTATGAAGTCATCCTAATAGGGTACTGATTGCGTTGGTTTATTATGATTCAAAACATCAGCTAAATGTGGGAAAACTTGCTGTCCTGACACAGAATTTAAAATGCCAATATCGGTTAATTTGTGCGTGACTTTTGCATTAGCTTCACAAATATAAATGATGATACCGCGCTTTTTGTATTGTTCAATTAACTCTTGAAAGGTTTCTAGCCCAGTAATATCCATAAACGGTACATCTTTTAACCGAAAAATAACTGTTTTAGGCTCAGCACTGGTTAATGCAAGCGTACGTTCTATTTTTTCAGCAGCACCAAAAAAAAATGGACCCTGTATGGTGTAAATTAACATATCTTTAGGAATTCTTGTTAAACCATTTGCTGATAACTCGGCTTTTAAATGATCATGCGTTTGTTGTTCAACTGCCACGGATTGATGCATGCGTCGTACAAATAACAGCATAGCTAAAATAACACCTACATTCACTGCGATAACCAAATCAGTAAATATGGTTAAAAGAAAAGTCGTGATTAAAACGATGATATCATATTGCGGCGCATGTTTTAGCATGTGAATAAAACGTGGAAGATCGCTCATATTATAAGCAACGACAAAAAGAATAGCTGCTAGTGCGCACAGTGGTACATTCAATGCAAGTGGTGCTAATAACACTAATATGAGAATTAATAAAAGTGAATGTACGATAGCAGCAATGGGGCTATTACCACCGTTGCGAATATTGGTTGCCGTTCGCGCAATGGCACCGGTAGCGGCAAAACCACCAAACAAAGGTGCAAGTATATTCGCAAAACCTTGGCCAATGAGTTCTTGATTGGAATCGTGGCGTGTTCCACTCATGCCATCAGCGGCTGTTGCAGATAATAATGATTCAATGGCTCCTAACAATGCAATGGTAAATGCTGGCGCGATGAGATTGAGTATTTGATTGAAATCAAAATTTGGTAATTGAAATTCGGGTAATTGTTGCGTGATGCCACCAAAAGTGCTGCCCAATGTGGCTACGTTGAAATCAAAAATCGATTGCAATATTGTTGCCACGACCAACGCCACCAATGGACCAGGGATCCTTTTCAAAATTTTTGGTGTAATTAAAACGAGTAACAAGCTAAGAATGGCCAATGCAGTTGTTTCAATGTTTAACTGCGGAAACACTTTTATCAGTTCGGATAATTTATGATGAAAATGTGCATTTAGTGGAATCTGCAACGGTAAGCCGAAAAAATCTTTCCATTCATTGATGATGATAATCACACCAATACCACTGGTAAAACCAACAATTACTGGATCAGGAATAAATTTAATCACGCTTCCTAATTTTATAAAGCCTAAAAAAAGTAAAATAATTCCAGCTAATAGTGTGGCTATTTGCAAACCGGCGATACCATATTTTGCGGTAATGCTCGCTAGAATGACAATAAACGCGCCAGTTGGTCCAGCAATTTGCACACGGCTACCACCAAAGAGCCCCACTACTAGACCTGCCACTATTGCGGTATAAATTCCTTGTTCAGGTTTTACGCCTGAAGCAATGGCAAAAGCCATCGCCAACGGTAGTGCAACAATGCCGACAATTAATCCCGCAATAATATTTGGCAACCAGTTTTCAGATTCAATAAACCAGCGCGTTGTGCTTCAATAATAGCGAACATTATCGTACTCTTCAAAGTTAGCAATATAGTTCCATATTTTAGCAGATGAATGAACTTTGGATAGATTAAGTTTATTGTAGTTATAAATATTTATCATATTATTGTGCCTAATTGATGATGCTTTCCTTCGCGCGTCCATACTGACTTAGTGTAAGCATATTTTCAATTATTGCGCTCGCCTAATACAAAGTGGTTAACATTGATGGATCATAGTCGCGTATCGATTCGTTATTACATATGCGCATGATTAAATCAGCATTCGCAATAAATGGTCTACCTATTGCAATTAAATCGAAATGATTAGATTCAATTTCTACCTTAGCAGTAGCAAAATTATAACTCCCACAAGCAATGAGCGTCCCTTTATAATATTTACGGATAAAATTTGTCATCGTTTGCTGATTCAACTCCGCATACATAATTTGATCATTAAAGCTACCAGTATGAACATAAGCAATTGGCAAAATACTCAATTGTTCCAATAAATAGCGAAAAACAGCTGCGTCACGCCTGTCACCTTTAATTTCATGTAAATATGCGCCTGGGGACAGTCGAATGCCAACTCGTTGATAGCCAATTGCTTCCCCGCAGGCTTTAACTACTTCTAGAGCAAAGCGCGCCATATTTTCTGGTGTGTTACCATAAAGATCCGTGCGTAGATTGGTACTGTAGTGCAAAAACTGATCGACTAAATAACCATTGGCGCCATGTATTTCAATACCATCAAATCCAGCAGCTATGGCATTTTGCGCAGCATGCGCATAACTGGCAATTAATTCTTTTATTTCTGTTAACGTTGCCGCGCGTGATTTACCATAATAGATGCCTTCACTTCGATTAACTTTGCTACTCATCACTGTGTCCGAAGCGGAGATGGGTAACTCGCCATTTAAAAAACTAGGATGACTAACACGCCCGACATGCCAAATTTGCATAAATATATGGCCGCCATGAGCATGTACGGCATCAGTCACTCGTTTCCAGCCTTCAATGCGACTCGAGGTATAAATTCCTGGGACATTTGTATATCCACGTGCTCCAGGGCTAATAATGGTTCCCTCAGTAATAATTAACCCCGCATCGGCTCTGCGCGCATAATACTCTGCCATGGCTGGTGTTGGGCTTAAATCATCATTGGCCATATTGCGCGTCATTGGCGCCATAACAACACGGTTCTTTAAACGTAACTCACTATTCAATTGAAAAGGCGTTAATAATAAATCGACCCGGTTCATATATTTTCTCCTCCAACTTATCTATATATCGCAAATTACCGATATATAGAGTTAAATTTTTTTACAGCGTATTTTTCAATTGCGCCATAAAATCTCTGATAAACTTTTTATTGAGTTTGCAATAAGTCCATTGCCCACGACGTTCCATGCTAATTAACCCCGCTTGTTGCAACTGCTGTAAATATTGTGAAACAGTGGATTGTGATAACCCCGTTTTTTGTTCAATTAAACCAACACAAACACCATCCGCATTCACATCACAATGCGTCGATGTAAAATGCTTCCCTGGCTCCTTGAGCCATTCAAGAATTTTAAGACGATTCTCATTTGAGAGTGCTTTCAATACAGTTACAGTGTTCATAAATATAAGTATATCGGCATTTTTCGAACTGTCAATTTGCCCCCCTATTGCTTATCTATATGGGAAACACCTAAAAAAATACTAAAAGATCAAGATGTAACAAAAGTATCGGTTAATCTATAAACTATTTAATTATCATTAGGCTAAACTATAGAGATTATAATTGCTTGATTAAAGTAAGGGAGGATACCATATGAAAAGTTACACAGCGGTTAGCTCTGTCACCTCAGTTCCGCTTGCGAATGGAACAGTAAAAATTATCCCAGAGGTAGATATTGTAAATAATGCTAACCAGCATGTAGCCGGTCATTATGGCTTAGTCTATGAAGGCAATGACGCCTTAAATATGCGTTGGTTACAATTTATTTCTCGCGAAATTACTATTACCGATCCGAACGGGCAAAACGCACAACGAGTAGACACGTATGTCACTTCGACAGGGGGGAGTTATCCAAGTACAACTGATCCACAGCATCCGAATTACAATCTTGATGTAAGCCCAGAACAATTCCGTGGCGCAATTACCGAAAAACCAGCTACACCATATTATGCAGAATTATATGAAGTCGGAAAACACCCTCGGGGCTATGGCTATCAAACTCAGCTCACATCGACATTAACAACACAACAGGGTAATAACCTGGCCGTATTGCATGGTTCAGGATTAATCGATCAGAATATTTCAGCCATGTTTGATCGCCCCAGCTGGAATAGTAGTGCAACGGATCGCATTGCCCATGAGACATTACAAAACGCTAATCATCCTGAACTTTATGCACAAGCAGGCACCACTGTAGAGAATAAAGCACATGTTGAATCCTTTTTAATTGACACCCGCACAGGCCAACCGGTATATCAAGTTTCACTTAATGCCACATCTGCATCACGCATTACCGATATATACGATCAGCGTAAAATGCGATGTAATGAACAACAAACGCAGCCACTTACGATTACTGTATCAGGCCATCAAGCTTGTAATGCTTTGCCAGCAGAGTTCATTAACACACTCCAACAACAAAGTAGTAAATTATCACAACCCTTGCCGAATGGGCTTATTCCTTCTGTCACGAATGCACAACCTCCGGTGCAGCAAACTTCCGTACTGAATGCAAATAATCCGCCACCGAATAATCCACAACCGACAACAAACAACCCAACGCATCCTTTACCCTTTCAAACCACAAATGTACATTTTACTGGCGCAAACCTAACACCATCAGTGCAAGTGACACAAAATCAACAAAACATTACTACACCTACACTCGATGGCAAAAATTAGTATATTGGTTGATAAATAATTTCTAATTTTCATATACGTTACAATTTTCTTATATATATCCCATAGACATCAAATTTGTTAAAGAAGGCAAAAATATGAATGGACAATGGATCGGAAATATTCAAGGAACCAATGTTGGTGACATCATTATTAATTTAGAATCGTATAATGATAGTTTTCAAGGCGTGGCAATTTTATATGATAATAATTCAAGTGTATTAGTTGCCGAAGTAAGTTTAACTATTATTGACAATAATGTTCAGGGTAAATTACAAAATTTTAAACCAATCAACCCTGTTACCCATCAAATTGATAGCATAGAAAATTTCAAAAACATTCACCCTCAATTTAAAATTCCCTCATACGGGAAAATACAAGGGAAATTTAGCGAAAACAAAATTACTGGTCAGTGGAAAACTAATATATATACTCATGGTAACTTTCAGATATCGTTGCATACTCCCTATGAAAAAAGCGTATATCCTTCTACTCAAGTAACATGGCATGAGTTTAAAGAGTTGATTAAAAAAACCACCTACATAAAGATAGTTACATCTTTAGAGGGCAATCAAATCAATCTCCATTGATTACTTCTTATCATAGAGAACATAGAAATAACCTCGTTAAATATGCCCTTGAAGATGTACCTATGCTACATCGCGCAATAATTTCTACTCTTGATAGAACATTCAACCTAAATAATCCTGATGAATATGGGGCCTTATTAAATCTTTGCCAACATCATGGGTACCCAACACCCTTACTCGATTGGTCAAAGTCTCCTTATATTGCAGCGTATTTTGCATTTATTAATGTCAGGAAAAAAATCCATAATAACGATTATGTTAGAATTTTTAT
>CAYSGV010000123.1:0-8022 GCA_964430685.1 uncultured Gammaproteobacteria bacterium | reverse complement strand
TAACAATTAAGTATAATTTGAGATAGTTCTTGGTCAGATTTCACTGGAGCACAAACTTCTCGTAAAAAAGCTATGAGTATTGACTCAGTGATATTTGTAGAACTCAATAAAGAGCAGAACATCATTAGTTGATGCTCACGTTCTCCTGTCATTTCTAATATAAGATTCAAACAATCGGCTTTTGGATGCATTGATCCATTAATAAGGTTAAGATATTGGATAAAACCAAAGTTGTTTTTATTAAGGTAGAATGCTATTGCATCCAAGTAAAAAATACTCGATGATATTTTACGAACGATTTGGGCCGCAAAAGAAACATCTTTTGCTAGGCCTGTTTTCTCCACCAATAAACTCGCTGCATAACCAGCATCTAGCTTCGTTAGCGGGATAGCAGTAAAACCTGCAACCGTTTGCACATGTTCACTTACTAAAATGAGTTTATGTTTGGTTACAGCATTTTTTGGCAAATACTTTAATAATGCCAAATCACCTACATTATGGCATACAAAAATCACATGCTGATATTCTGTTAGCTTTTGCTCAATTGCCGCTTTCATATGCTCAAACATGTTACGATATAAATATAATTCTGTTTCAGATTCGTTAACCCCAATCGCATTAGCTAAGGTGCGAATCGATTCGCTAATCGTTAGTAGGTTTTCAGCGTTAAAAAGCCAAATGAGCATCTTCTCATTGGGATACCTGCGTACATAATCATGTACAATTTTACGTGTATATTGCATTTTACCACAGCCATGATCGCCATAGAACAAAAGTTGGTCGTGCGTCGACAATGTAATATCAGCAGAATCATTGCCAGCTGACTCATTCCCAATACCCAGATTTGATATAACAGTTTGAACTTTTTGCTGGATAGCTACTAAGTCTGCACTTGTCATTTCAGTGTTACTAAAAACGGTTTGGATATCAGCCATTTTAGCACTAGCAAATCTTTGCTCTATTAAAGCATTTGTTTCAGCTAACTTTATACGATCATCCGTTTTGTTATAATATGACAACAAAAGGAATTGTTGTCTTACCTGCAACATTAAAAAGCTAATCCCAAGCGCAGCATGTTGTAGTTTTATTTTCTCATCAGCCTCATCAAGTTCGTGCTTAGCTTTTTCAATAGCATTTTTGCGCAAATAGAGAGAAGCCAACTCTTGTTTCGCATAGATGTAGAAAAAGATCTCATCACATTCCATATAAAAGTCAACTGCCTGCACTAATGCTGCAATGGCTTCTGTATAACGTCCTTGCGCTTTTAAAATTGAACCTTCAATAAGTTTGCATTGCGCATATTGTGACAAATGTTCTTTCTTTAAGGATTCAGTCTGATCAAAATCATGCAATAAACCTGTAATTTCTCTATACGCCTCCACTAATTTGCCACGCTTGCGTAAGGATTCAGCTAAGTGATAGCGTGGATAGATAACATCGGTATGTGTTAGGCTTCTCCCAGATTTGAGGTAAAAATCGATGGAACGATGTGCCGCTTTTATGGCCGAAGTTAATTTAGTACCGGTAGTAATATACAACCAAGCGAATCCATCTTCTATGTCAGCAACAAATTTAGACAATCTCTTTTTGCCTTCAGCATTATCTTTGCTTAAGCTACTTATTTCTTTCAGATAAGTCTTTTGTGCTTCTTTTAATCGGCTTGAGACTTTTTCATAATGTGCTTGACGCATTTCCAGCCAGGTTATTTCATTATGTAAATCAAGCTGATTAAATAAATAATCTAATTTATCGGTTTTGACATTGATATCGACAATACGGTTTTCCAGATTTAGCAGTTTATGTGCTAAAGGCAATAGTAATATATTTGCCTGCATCCCATCGGGAGTAGATTTGTCACGAAAAAAACTCAAGAATGCAGATAGAATTAGATTTATGTCGGAATGTTTCAATTTCGTACGATGATGATTCTTTAATGGCTCGGATTTAAATTTAATTGCAAGCCCTGTGTCACAAAGTGATATAGAATCATTCTTAAGCAATTCCTTAAGTACGATTCTTAATTCAGTTTTTGACCATTTCCGTCTTTCTGACCATGCTAATAACAGTTGAATAGGAATATCAATGCTATCTAGAATAGCAAAAGTACGGATCAAGTCTTTTGATTGCGCACCCGTATTGGGCATGAGCTGTACAGCAAGTTTTGATTCGTCCTCAGCTTTAGCTTTTAGTATTGATTGAAAAAACTCTAAGCTGTTCATATCCAAACATATTTTTGCGCCATTTACTTCTATCTTAGGATTATGAAGTATATTAAATCCACCGGTAATGGCCGCAGTTATGCTTGCATCTGTATGCTCAGCGCCAGCAGCGGGGGAGCTTCCTGTCGCAGCGCAAGGTTCCCCCATGCCCTTACGCCATTCGTTTTTGGGGGTGGAGTGTTCCCCCGTATTACACATGCATCGGTTACCGGCACAACACGTGACAAAGAAAACGGTTGCCGTGGATCGCGTTCACGTAGTGCGGCAATATTGTTAGCCGGAGTACTTACGGGCGTGCCTTTACCATCAATGTTAAACGCCAAGGCTCGCATAGTAGGTGCTTCTATATGGCCTTCCACTGTAGAACCAGGTGCAGCAAGATAAGCTTCAATTTTGCCGATACTCTTTTGCAACTCTTGCCATACACTAACGACAAATTCTCGATATAAAGAAATTTTTTCTCTATCAACTTCACAAGGCAAATTAACACTTAGACCTTCAATTAGAGGCCGCATAATCGTACCATCTTTTGTTAACCTTGCCCCAGGCGCCAATATGGCAGTTAAAATATCAACATAGCGCTGGTTATTTTTTTCTTCAGGCTTCTCAATGGTCAATAGCTCAAACATTGATTGGCCATTGGTATGAAACCATTTCGTTAATTGATTTATAAAATCATGGGAAGTTAATTTATTATCGGTTAACACGATATATACAGAGTTATCGGATGTTTTAATTAATTGAAAGTTCAATAGATAATGAGAAATATTAGCAGGAATATGAGCTGCCATCCATTTAATCAATAGCTGTTGTTTAAATGAGTTATTGTTTGCATTGTTGGCAAGATGACCATGAAATATATATAAGAACACTTGAAGTTCTGGTTCGCAATGAACCATCGGTATTGTTTGAAACATACTTGTTTGTTCTTGAATATTTTGCATGGCTACCTCCAAAGCTTAGTCAATAAAATTCAATTCCTTATTCGTCGATTGTCCTCTTCGTATTGGTTTTGTACATACGTAAAATTACTAATTTTACTAAATCATATAGTTATACTATATATTTAGTTATCCGGATTAAATACGGATCTAGATGACCTTTTGTAAAATAAAAATGAGCAATTTCAGGAGGGTTAAATACCAATGACCGTTAAAATTAATCCTCAATTACAACAGTTATTTGATCAAATGCCCGATGCTTGGGGTTGTAAAGATAATCATTCGGTATTTTTATATGCAAATGAAAATTATTGCCGGCTTGTTGGTTTAAATCATCCTAAGGAGGCGATAGGACGCACTGATTTTGATATGCCCTGTCAAACTTCTAATTGCGCCAATCTATTTCGCGCGCAAGATCAACGCGTCATGCAGCTTAACCAAAAAATTCGCATATTAGATATTCATCCGTTTGCAGGGAATGAATGGAAAGCTTATATTTTCACCAAAACACCATTAACCGACCCAAATCTAGGCGTCATTGGTACCATCTTTCATGGCGTAGATGTTACATCCAGACCAGTTATTGAGATCGGTGCTTTACTGGCAAAAATGTCTTTATCCGATGTTTCTTCTCCATTGGTTGGTCAAAATAGTTATATGCTGAGCACGCATTTTTCAGGTATCAATTTAACTCAGCGGCAATCAGAAGTTTTATTTTTTCTTTTGCGTGGAAAAACCGCAAAACATATTGCGGTGGTTTTAAGCATTTCGTTTCGTACTGTTGAAGCTTATATTGAACAATTAAAGCATAAATTTTCTGCTGCCAATAAAGAAGAATTAATTGAACTTGCCATTACAGCTGGTTTCCTTAGTTTTATCCCGAAAAGTTTATTTAGAGCCCAACTTTCCGAAGAATTAAAAGAGTAAGATAAATTATAAAGATATGGCTAAATATATACTAGGAGAAATGACTACAAATTAGGAGGATATAATTGTGGATATCCAATCTGTAATGTTGATGCTTCTCTACTTGCTATTTCGCAACACCGTAAGGCTTAATCGTGTATAAAAAAAGCTTTTGGATTTAATTCATAGCAGCATATGTTTGAATGATTTAAACTAAATCTAATTGCAATTTCTATTATGTTTAGAATAGCGCTTTGATTATTTACCCCTGCCATCATCACCACTCTTTGGCCTCATACCAATAGAGAATCTTCTTTGTTCATCCACTGATGACGCTCCGGCTTTGGTCACTGATGCTTGATAAGGATCTCTAGGTGGACGATTTTCATCACCCACTGTAGCAGCTCGCTTTGATTTACTGCCTGCAGGAGGGATTGGCGGTAAAGGAGTCGTTGGTCGTCTACTTTTTCGTTGCTCATCTGCTGAAATATTTGTAGCATCACGAAGTGCTGCTCCTGTTGCATGAAACATCGCTGGACTTGAAGTGCCTAATGGCAAGTGCTGACTGGATTGTACTACAGCCGTTTTATCGGGTAGAGTGGCACCTCTGCCTGTTTCACTGCCACTTCCCGCAAGAGGTGTTTTATTCTTTTCACGCGGGGGATCATCTGATGCAAGCCTAGCATCATATATATATTTAGGTATTTCTTGCTGCCTAAATTCATTGGCCTTAGCAATTCTCATCTGTACACCATTAGGTCCATATAATTGTTTTTTTACTCCTTCGCGTCGTTTTTCTTCATCCGGTATTTTTCCAAACAAACTCACAATATGATTTAACATTTGATCGTATTGTTCTCGATAATCCACTACTAAGCGTTTTAATCCGCCCTCTGTACGAAATGTTGTTTTTCGCAATCCTGGCATTCTCATAAATTCTTCATGTGCCGCTTTTATCTTCTGTTGCAATGCTTCTAGTTCACGCAACTTTCCTAAGAGGATTTCTGTTTGAGATTGTGGTCCCATAGATTCCATTCTTTCACTAGCTGGAACTGCTAATGGGATTTTTAATTGTTGCGCTTCACTTCTTGTTTTACTGATACCTTCTGCACTTTCTAATTCAACATCATAGTCAAACACGGTTTTTAGTCTTGCCTTTAGTTTTTCATCCACTTTAGTTGTTTGATTGACAGCGCTCTGCACTTTTACAAGTTGCGTTTTAAATGCTCTATAACGGCTATTTAATTCTATCTCCAAATTTGCTCTATACCACTCAGCACGTTCCCGTGAAAATTTCTGCGCATTACCTGTATTTCGGTCAATAATATGCATGTCTATAGTTCTTTTAAAAGCAACCAATTCATTCATGAGTCTCTCTAATTCAGCAAGTTCACGCTTGAGCACATCTATTCTATCAGTGCTGGTGCTACTACTTCTTAGATTTGTTTCAATAACAGATGTTGATTCCACTTCCACATCTTGTTGTCCACGAAATCTTGTCCAAAGATTATTTACGCCTCTAGTGAAACTAGACCATAAACTTGTAGATTCTTGTGGTTCTGGTTGTCTTATTGCATCTTCTGCACGCTCGCTACTTTCAGTTTGTTTGCGCGAACCTGTAACGGTGGCCCATAGCCTGCTAATCGTTGTTGCATATAAACTTTGTTCACCCTCTTCTCTTGGTGGCGCAACAACAGGTGATATTGCTGCAGGTTCTACATGTTGTACTTCATTAGATAAGACTGCAGGAGGGGCTACATCAGTCGAGAAAGATGCCGTTTTTTTGCGTTGTATTTCTACAGCTGGAACTACAGGTACAACTGCAGCGGCTTGTTGTTGCAAAGACCAAGTACGCCATGTTTCCATGGCATCATCGTTATTTAATAAACTTCTTTCAGTATTATATGATTTCATCATTAAGCTTTTAAGCTCTTGCACCACGTTAGCAGCATCCTTTTGGTCTGTTACTTTTTTATTTTTTTCCAGCTCAGAAAGTTCGTCATGAATTTCCATTAATGCTTTTTTATAATCAAAAAATTGTTGTACCATAGGACCGATGTTGTCTGGGTTATCTCTTGTTAAGTGTAGTAGAACTCTGTCAAATCCTTCTTCTTCTCCATTTAATACTTCTTGTATATCCTCTGGTAAAAAATGATTAAATCTGTTCAACCGTTTCTCAACATCATCAAGTTTTGCTTTCAATTCAGCATAGCTTTTTGCTTTTTTAGCTTTTGTTTTAGTGTCTGAACGCACACCTTTTTCAAGAGCCTGTTCTGTAGGTTCCGTACCTCTTATAGAAGTCACTAGACGTCCTAGCCCACCAGTCACGGTCGCATACAAACTTTGTTCACCCTCTTCTACTTCAGCTGGTGCAGCAACGGCAGAGCTTTTTGCTGCAGTCTTTTTTCTCGTTTCGCCGTCATCCGTTGCACGCGCTTTACCTTTTTCATCTCTCACTGTTTCATCATCGCTGCCAAAAATATATCCAGTAACCGTTTCGTAAAGTGTTTTCTTGCGACGTATTTGGGACGCTGATTCTTTTGGACCAGATACACCTGTAGCAGATACTGATACTGAACGTGGGCGAACAACAGGTGCATTGCTTGTTGGTTGTGCAGCAGGTACAGAAGCTACCGTTACCGCTTCAGTTAATGAGCCTGCTGGTGATTGTGATAATTGATTTGCACTTGCTGCTTCTTCAAACCGCTCTTGTACTTCCATTACAGTTGGCCTAGCCACTGACGACATAACAACATAGTTATCCTTTCCTTTAAATTTAATAGCCAATTGTTCTGCCGTAGGTAGTTCCTGCTGAATTTTTTCCAAACGCGCAATATTAGCCTCTCTTTGTTTTTTCTCGGCTTGTAATGAAGCGATGCGTTCTTCTAATTGAGTTGGATTTAGTTGAACTTGGGATTCGTCATTATGGGGTACAACAATCTTGAGTTCACTAAAAAATGTTAAATCATCTGGAGACAATGATTGTTTGGCACGTGGCTCATTTTTAAATTCATCTGCAAGTTGTTTTGCAAGTTCTTGTTCACGTGCTCGTAATTGTTGCACTTCACTAAAAAGTGATTTTACGACATTTTGCGGTAACCTTTCTCTGCGGCTTTTTAATTGTGGCCCCCAAGTACCCACTTGTTCCGCAACAGTAATTCTTCTTGGGTTTGTTGTCGATGGTTGTACTCGATAGCCCGTTGCTGCTGGAGCAGGAGCAGATAATGGTGTTGCTGCTGGACGATTTTCTTCTCTTCTTGATTCTTCAAGATGCACGCCACCACCTTCATTCTCCATATTAAGCGCACGATCAAGACCATTGTTTCCTGCCACTTTTTGAATCTCTTTTCTCAACATATCATTAATTCTTTCCATTGCACGAATCTCTTCAGCTTGTTGCACATCAGATTTTGCAACGAATCTATTAATTTTAGCTTCTATATTAACTTGCTCTGCATCGGTAAGTGGGTTTATAGCTGCACCATGATTTTGTTTTTGTTGTTGCAGTAGCACGTTTTGCACTAACAGTTCTTTATAACGCTCAGTTGGTGTTTGTTCCGGCTTATTTTCCATCATTGCACCTCATTTTAATGCTGCGTTTGTTAAATAATTATTAGCAAACCTGCTGACCTTTTATTTAAAACTAAGCTGCAACAGATCTGCATCATTTCATCATTAAGTATAGTTGATGGAATACTGAACCATATGAAAGATATTATTCAATTGGATGGAAACTTATGCGTTAAATAGTTGTCTAATTTATCTGCGCCTAAATTAAGTATTTCTTAAGATTTATTTTTTTATAAAATATTATTAGCAATACAACACGCTAACAAATAACTAAAATACTTAATAATATATTATTTAGATGCCCCTGGATTTTGTGGCGTTACAGTAGAGGCTGAATTGTCTACAGTAGGTCCCACTGAAGGACGTTGTGCTGCCACAAATTTAGC
>CAYSGV010000122.1:0-8083 GCA_964430685.1 uncultured Gammaproteobacteria bacterium | reverse complement strand
ACAGCGATTAGTCGCAAAGATGCACAACTCAATCTTAAGGGCCGTGCTGAATCCAATATCTTAATTGCACAATTTATGCGCAATCTCATGTCGTCCAAATGGTTACAAAATCCTAGTCTCATTAAAATTGAAAGAGATCGAACTAAATTACCACACCGTAGTGAATTTGAATTGAATGTAGATGAACAGGGCCATGAATCATCTGTCAATATTACATCGCAACCTAAGAAAATACAGGAAAAATGATGGCATTTGATTTGACAACTATGCGAGATTTGAATTTTGATAATATTGGTCAGTGGCCACGGACGATACAATCGTTGTTTATTATTTTGACCGCGCTCATTATTTTGTTGCTTGGGTTTTGGTTCGATACGCGCACGCAATTAGATAATTTAAATGCAGCAAAGGATCAAGAAATCGAATTGCGTCAAACTTATGAAGCTAAACAAAATCAAGCAGTCAACCGCAGTTCCTATAAAGCACAACTCGACCAAATGCATCAAATTTTTTCTGATTTGCTGAAAAAATTACCCAGTAGATCGGATATGCCAAGCTTACTCGAAGCTATTTCTAAACAAGGTGTAAAGTTAGGATTGGAATTTCGTTTGCTAAAACCTTTAGCAGAAGTACAAAGACAATACTATGTACAATTACCCATGCAAATATCAGTTACCGGCACGTATGCATCTTTGGCTGCATTTATAAGTAATGTTGCAAAACTGCCCCGTATTGTCACGTTTAATGATTTTACCATTTCGCGATTGGATGCTGCTGAACAAAGTAATAACGACCAAACTGATCAAACGAGCAAAAATAATCCGCAAGATTTACTAATTGACGCAGAACCAAAATTAACCATGAATATTACGGCAAATATCTATCGCTATGATGAAAATAATTTCTCATTAGATGAGAATTCTAAAATTAGCGTGACGGTAGCGATCCAGTCACAGTCTATTCAGCATGCACAAAATCTGCACAGTCCATTTAAACCATTACCAGCCAATTTTAATTCAGGATTTCATCTCGATTTTAATCGACCCAAAGAAGCGCTGGAAGCTTATTCGCTTGATTCGTTGCGTTTGGTCGGTAAGTTAATTGGTAACAAAACAGTTTGGTCAATTGTGCAAGCACCGGACGGCAGTGTTCATTACGTCACGAATGGTGACCATCTGGGTGAACATTACGGCAAAGTGACAAAGATTGATGCAGAGCGAATAGAAATTAAAGAATTCATTCGGAATGATGAAGGTGGTTGGGAAGAGCATCCAACGGTTATGTTTATGGAATAAAAAAAAGATTAGGTCATGAAAAAAATAGTTCAACAAAAAAAATACATGCGTCAATTAATCGCTTTAATTAGTTTATTGTGCTGCATATTACTCTGCAATCATCCAAGCTTTAGTGCGGACTCAAAATCGGTACAGGCATTAGCGAATCAATCCAAATACACAGGTCAAAAAATCACTTTAAATTTTCAAGATATCCAACTTAGAGCGGTTTTGCAGTTACTCGCTGAATTTACCAGTATGAACATTGTCGCCAGCGACAGTGTTCACGGTAATATTACCTTACGTTTGCATCAAGTGCCGTGGGATCAAGCCTTAGATATAATCTTAACAACACAAGGGTTGGCTAAAAAACAATATGGTAATGTCATGTTGATTGCACCTATGGATGAATTGGCTGCGCGCGAGAAGCAAGAACTACAAATCTACCAAGACGTCGCGAATAGTTCGCCGGTGATTTCTGAATTAATCCCCATCAATTATGCTGCTGCACAAGATATTGCCGATCTGATTAAAGACGAGAAAAATAGTTTGCTTTCTGGTCGTGGCCATGTCACCACGGATGTACGCACCAATACACTTTGGGTGCAAGATACAGCGCATAAAATTGCTGAGATACGTCGGATTTTAGAAAAACTCGATCAACCAGTGCGTCAGGTCATGATTGAAGCACGTATTGTGACCGTTAATCGTGATTATGAAGAGAATTTAGGTCTACGCTTTGGTTTAACCAAGGTACCCCAATTATCCACAACATCAGAAAACACCAATCAAATGCTTGGGGGTACACCGGTAAATGAGACGCCCATTGGTCAACGATTCAATATGGATTTTCGCGCTGTGCCTACGACCCTAGCCATGCCTGCGACGATTGGTCTTGCCTTAGCAAATTTGGGTAAGGGTTATCTGTTGGATTTAGAATTATCGGCACTAGAAAAAGAAGGCCTAGGTACCATTATCTCTAGCCCCCGCTTAGTGACGGCTGACCAACAGACGGCACGCATCGAATCGGGTGAAGAAATTCCTTATCAAGAATCAACTTCCAGTGGCGCAACGAATATCCAATTTAAAAAGGCGTCACTGAGCTTACAAGTGACGCCACATATTTCGCCAAATAATCAATTGGTTATGGATTTAGAAGTCCACCAGGATTCACGTGGTGCATCCACACCCACTGGCGTGCCGGCAATCAATACCCGCCAAATTCAGACTCGTGTGGTAGTTAATAATGGCGAAACCATTGTATTGGGCGGAATTTATGAGCAAATTAAAACGGATACGATTAAGCGCATCCCATTTTTAGGTTCGTTACCAGGTATTGGTGGCTTGTTTCGCAATACGCAAAATATCAATAATCGAACCGAATTGATCATATTCATTACGCCAAAAATAGTAGACAATAGTGGGGTGTTTATATGAAGCTAGTGAAATCCTAGATTCGACAGTTGGACCACGATTTCTAACCAACATCTTGGATTATCTCGCTATGTAAAAATTTGACTCATCACCAATCAGGTGACACGCAAATTTTTACTACGCGATATAAACCCATTTGTTAGTTATAAACCGTGACCCAACTGTCGAATCTAGGATCATGTAATTTAAACCTATACCATTAAATGAGATGCACAAGACAAACAATATTTTTTTAGTTGGCCCAATGGGTGCTGGCAAAACAACAATTGGCCGCGGTTTAGCCAAGTTGCTTAATTTGACCTTTTATGACTCTGATCACGTCATTGAAGAACGTGCGGGTACCGATATTAGTTGGCTATTTGATGTTGAAGGCGATGAAGGGTTTCGCAAACGCGAACGGCAAGTCATTGAAGAATTAACGGGACTCAATCGCATTGTATTGTCTACTGGGGGCGGTTCAATTTTGGATGCTGAAAATCGTGAGCATTTAAAATCCAGGGGACTGGTGATTTATTTGCAGACCTCGCTAGAACAACAAGTTGAACGCACCTCACGAAATCCACATCGCCGGCCACTATTGAAAGATACGCATATTCCTTCAAAAGTTGTGGCATTGAATAAAATCCGCAATCCACTTTACGAAGAAGTTGCCGATTTATTTTTTCGTACGGATAGCACCCGACCACAAGCCGTCGTCAGCAAAATCGTACGTTATATCAAAAAGCATGAGTTGCTTGATATGAATGAACTATCTTAATGTGAGCAAAGAAGCACATGTATTTAACTAGGTTTAATTAATGTTGATTTTGCAGGTAACTCCTATTGCACCCGTCATGCATGCCTATCGAATTTTTATTGATCTGCATGTGATTGAACGTGATGAATTATTGGTACAGCAAATAATTGGACCACAAGTGCTGATTGTTAGCAATGAAACAGTAGCCAAACATCACATGGAAAATCTGCGTGTTTCTTTGGAACGTGGATTTCAAAGTTTAGGCCGCACAACCTACCAAATCGATCAGCATTTGTTACCGGATGGTGAAGCTTATAAAAATATAACTGAACTTGAACGCATTTTTACTGTTTTAATTGAGCGCAAACATCACCGTCATACCACACTCATTGCTTTGGGTGGTGGCGTCATTGGCGACATCACGGGTTTTGCTGCGGCATGTTATCAACGTGGTGTACCCTATATACAAGTGCCGACAACATTACTGGCCCAAGTTGATGCAGCGATCGGCGGCAAAACTGCGGTCAATCACCCGCTTGGCAAGAATATGATGGGTGCTTTTCACCATCCACGCGCCGTCTTTATGGATATCAATCTGTTATCAACCTTACCGCAAAGAGAATTGAATTCAGGTTTAGCCGAAGTTATTAAACATGCGCTGATTAATGATGAAACATTTTTTATTTGGCTAGAAAAACATGTTAGTCATGTGCAAAAGCGAGATCCAAATATATTAATGGAATTGGTCTATCGTTCTTGTGCGATTAAAGCAGCTGTTATCCAACAAGATCCTTATGAAACGGCTAATGGTCAGCGTATGTTGCTTAATTTTGGCCATACCGTTGCACATGCATTAGAAGCAGCGCTAGGATATGGAACACTCTTACATGGGGAAGCGGTCGCAATAGGCATGATGGTTGAAGCACAATTTTCAACAAGCGTTGTAAACTTTCCGATGGATGCAGTAAAACGATTAGCGCGCCTGCTTAAACATTTTGATTTACCGACAGATATACCGGAACAGCTGGATATTGAACAGTTAACAAAGTTTATGTTAACCGATAAAAAGAATACCAGTAATCATTTAACCATGGTTGTGCTGACGCAATTGGGTCAAGCACGTGTACTTAAATCTGTGCAGGTTGAAGAATTACAAGCGATTTTTAAATATAGAAAAAGATAATTGAGAAAATATCAAGCAGTAAAAAATTTATTAAATCTCTTTGGCACCATAAAATTTTTCTAGAGCCTACAACAAACAAATCATTTTTAAACAGTATCAGTAAAAATACGGATAGTAGTAATAACATTTAATATATATTTTTGATTTTTAGGCGATGATTAAACAGAAATCATTATTAAAAATAAAGACACTTTTGGGAATGATAAGCGTAAGGATATTTTATGTCAGCAATAGGCCATGATAAAAAACTAATTGATGCAGCAAGCGCAGGAAATGTAAAAGAAGCGGAAGAAGCTTTGAAAAATGGAGCGAACATACATGCAGTAGACGATGAAAAGAATGGCAGAAATGCGTTGCATATTGCTGCAATACATGGTCATGATCAAATGATAGTATTATTACTTAAACATGGAGCTAAATCTGAAACTCTATGTAAACAATTACAAATAACAGCCCTGCATTATGCTTGCAGAGGGCCAGATGCCACATGCTTAGCATCTGTAAGAGCATTATTGGCTGGCGGTGCAGATATAGATGCGCGTAGCGGCGGGAGTGTGCCCGGAGAAACACCGTTACATTATGCTGCCTATTTTGGTAGATATAATACATTAAAATGTCTTTTAGCGAGCGGCGCTGACTATGATGCCCATAGTTATCCTCCTACAAAATGTACGGCTGCTCAAAGAGGTAGAACAAATCCAACCATAGGCGAAGAATCAGCGCGAATAATCGAGGCATATATCAAAAATCCAATGCCATTCGTAAAATTCAAGTTAAAATCAGCACCTGACTTAACAAGTCACGATAAAAAACTAATCGATGCTGCAAAAGCTGGGAACGTAAAAGATGTAGAAGCTGCTTTGATAAATGGAGCAAACATACATGTCGTAGAAGATGAAGAAACGGGTTGGAATGCACTGCATCATGCGGCAAATCGCGGCCATCATGAAATGGTCACATTTCTTCTTAAAAACAATGCTAAACCTGAAACGCTAACGAATGATTCAAAGATTACCGCTTTGCATATCGCGTGCACCGGTGATTCGAATGTAGCAACGGTGCGGGCATTGTTGTGTGGCGGTGCTAATATCGAAGCGCGTTCGGGATTAGGCGCAAAAGTACCGGGAGAGACGCCATTACATAGTGCAGCTTACTGGGGTCAATATGATATCTTAAAATTTCTTTTAGGAAACGGCGCTGACCCTAATGCTCTTAGTTCAGCAAAACAAACAGCTTTAGTAAGAGCGAAGCAGCAACCATCAGGCGCTGGCCATGAGTCAGTACGAATAATTGAAGAGTTTGGTAAAGATCCAAAGCCATTCGAAAAATTCAAAATAGTAACACCTGTGGTTGAGACTGTTAGGGTTATTGAGCAAGGGCTTAAGTCAGCCAATAATACGAGTTTTGCATTACCGTTGTTGCTTTTGGGTATATTATGTACACTGAATGCACCGGATAATCATAAATATAAAACGCAGTTTTTCGGGTTATTATTAGTACTTTTTTCGATGGGTATTTTAACTAATAGACTGATAAGTAGCGTCGATCGCGTAAGTAAATTTACTTCAGATTTCTTTAATAAGCATGTTGGGCCTGCTCTGGAGCGTCACGGCCCATCTCCTGTAAAAGTTGATGTAAAAGCTGAAGTTGCAAAAGAAGCTTTCAAGGTAGAAAAAGGGGCATTTACTGTTGAGGCAGGGGCTGCATCAGTTGAGGTTAAACCAGGAGCTGCATCAGTTGAAGTTAAACCAGGAGCAGTTGATGTCAAAGCACCGATGAGCGTCCATGTTCATGATTGCCATGGTGTTAAGTTAGGCCCATTTTAGAGATGATTAAACCTTTTTTGAACGTAAATGAAATAACTCTTTTCACTCGTTCCGTAAACTTTGATCGGAGTTTTTTTATAGAAAAACTAGCCTACTCCTTAATGTTTGTTTAATTCTTTACGCTGAACCATAAATCGCCATGCATTTTAAATCTAATCAGCAAATGCTAAACATAATCGTGCAGTGTGGCTATAGTTTGGCCCTTAACTACATATCAACTCGATTAAAATAGTTGATTTACAGATTAAAACATTTCAAAATGCACTAACTTATAGAAGGGTGTGCGAAACAGGGAGTAGTCGAATGAATTCTTTTCCAGAAACAGCGTATCCACGCTCAGCTTCAGCCGAAAAACCAGCCAACAATTGGTCCAAGTTTGATCATGCTTCACCTAATTATATGGTTGATGCTCCATCTTTTTTTATTCCTGCTTGGGAACAGCATTTAGATTTATTACAACATTTAACACATTATGGCAAAGTACTATTGGCAGTTATGGGTGAGCAGGGCAGCGGAAAAACAACGTTGCTACGGCAAATGATGGTACAAACGCGCGAAACGGCACAAGTGTATGCTGTCAACGCAGAAGAAAACTTCGATCTTAAACGTTTAAGCTATTGCTTGTTGCAAGCCTTTAATGTGGCAGCGCACCTAGAGGGGCAAGACCTCGAAGATGTTTTGTTCGATCAAGTATCGCAATTGCAGCAACGCGTTAATCCAAGTTTATTGCTCATAGATAATGCTGAAAAGTTGCCGGTGAAAACCTTAGCCACATTGCTACGGCTCACAGAGCAAGGTGGCGATGGCCCAGTGGGCTTGCGCATTGCTTTGTTTGGCAGCCCTAAATTATTTAAACATTTAAATTCGTTAAATAATGAATTCCCATTACAAGAAATTACCCATGTCATTGAATTAGAATCACTCGAACTCGACGAAACAGAAGATTATCTACGTTTTTATCTGCAACAAACAGCACATAAAGGTGTATTCCCCTTTACGGCCACACAAGTTGAACGCATCTGGCAAGAGTCGATGGGATTACCGGGTCGTATTAATGAAATTGCACAGGATTATTTAGCGCATATGCCATTGCGCCAAGGTGGAATTGCAATGCAATCGATTGCAAGCTTACGCGCGCATTCGTCAAAATTAATTGGTGCAGGTGTATTAGCGGGGTTACTGATCGTGCTGCTTATTTTTCAAAATCAGCTTGGCGATGTGATTCGGCCCAATAAACAAAAAGCCAAAACCAAAGAAACAACCGTCACATTGGTTAATCCACAATTTGAAGAACAACCTAATATTCGTGACCAAATTGTCAAACGTACACCTTACGTTCCGGACAATACGGTTTTTGAAGCCCAGGCGTTGAATAACGACCAAGGTAGTACAGCTGCAACGAGTTCTATGCCGGCAACTCAGTCAACGCCAGCACCGACGCCACCCGCGATCGCGCCGCTTCAGAATAATACAGCGACTGCATTACCCGTGTTACCAGCGTCTAGCGCATTACCAGCGGCAACCGTGCCAAACAATGGCGTTGTTAATGCGGCAACAAATAATGCATTGCCTTTGGCGGCAGCAGAAGCTAAGAAACCGGTTAAACAACAACCCGCTGTGGATAATAAGG
>CAYSGV010000121.1:0-8097 GCA_964430685.1 uncultured Gammaproteobacteria bacterium | reverse complement strand
AAGCTTGATCTCGGCGGCGTTGGCCATGGGCGCAGCCATTGCAAAGACTGTAGCCGATGATTGGCCCGAATCATAAGCAGGCCACTCAATAAAGTGATTAAAAAAACGGCGGAACTAATGCTTAATTTAAAATAATCCATATTGAAACCAGTAGATACTTATCGCTATGTTATGTTATAACATATCTGATATTATAACAACTATTTTTATGAGAAAGAACAATAGTCTGGATACTACTGGAGGATTACAATGGGCGAACAAGATTATTACATCATTCAATCTTCATGGTATGCGCCCTTGCAATGACAGGGAAAAAACATATCAATGTATTAAATAAATACAACAATATTCAGGTTAATATTATTGATGTTAGAACAGAATGTACGATAGCAGTATTTTTGCTTACGGAGACGCAATCTGTAAGATTAATATTTATATGTCTGCTCGTGCAGATTAAAAGATTAAAAAAACCACCTTATGTGCAAGACATAAGGTGGTTAATTATTTATTGTTATTCTTTATTATCATCAAAGAATTTTTGTACTTCTTTTTCTGCTGCCTCTTTTTCTACACCATGCCTTTCGATAATTTTACCAACCAATTCTTTACGCTTACCATCAATATATTTTAAATCTTGGTCAGTTAATTTTGCCCACTTTTGTTGTATTTTACCTTTGACTTGTTCCCATTTACCTTTCAATTGTTCATCGTTCATAGTTATCTCCTTTTAGTCAATACTGTATTAACGATACGAAGAGATCTAAGAATTAAAAGCTCTTCAATAAAAGAATAGTCTTATTATCAGATAATTACAAACAATTTTTATTTAGGCAAAAAATATACCAGAAAAAATATTTTCTTAAATCAGCAATCGTTCAACAATTTCACCAGCAATTAAATGTTTTTCAATGATGTCGTTGATGTCGCTTTCGTTTTGATAAGTATACCAAACATTATCTGGGTAAATAACAATACAAGGACCTTCATTGCAGCGTCCTAAACAACCTGCAGTATTAATTCGGATCTCACCAATGCCATGTAGTTTTAGTTCTTTAATTTTTTGCTTTGCATAATCACGAAAATGACTGGCATTCGCATCGTTGCAACACTTTTTGCCTGATTCACGTTGATTGGTACAAAAAAATACATGTTTTCGATAGAATGGTTTATTCATCATCAAGATTTTGATCCAGTGAGACCAACTGTGTATTGCCACCGGTAGCGGCAAGGTTAATCGATAAAGTACGTTCAGTACATAATCGTAATAAATAATGTGGCCCACCTGCTTTAGGACCAGTACCCGATAATCCTTCACCACCAAATGGCTGCACGCCGACTACAGCACCAATCATACTACGATTGATATAGCAATTGCCGGCGCGAACACGTTTCTGGATATAGCGTGCATTATCATCAATACGCGTATGTATGCCTAAAGTTAAACCATAGCCAGTACTATTGATATCAGCAATTACTTTATCAAGATCAGACTGTGCATAACGTATAACATGTAAAATAGGTCCGAATACTTCACGCTCTAATAATTTAATCGATGGGATCTCAAATGCACATGGTCCAAAATAATTGCCGTTATAATTAATGTCATCTAAAGGTACTTGATAAATCATTCGGCCTACTTTTTGTAAATACTGTACATGTGCTAATAACTGTGTACGCGAACTGTCATCAATTACTGGTCCAATATCTGTAGACAAAAAGCCTGGATGACCAACTTCTAATTCAGCCATAGCACCTGCTAACATCATCAATAGTTTATCTGCAATATCTTCTTGAACAAATAATATCCGTAATGCTGAACAACGTTGTCCTGCACTGGTAAACGCAGAAATAATCACATCGTTAACAACTTGTTCTGCTAACGCCGATGAATCAACTATCATTGCATTTTGACCACCCGTTTCCGCTATGAATGGAATAATTGGACAAATTGCACCATTATCGCTACGTTTCGCTAATGTTTGGTTGATCATCTGTGCGGTTTCTGTTGAACCTGTAAACAATACAGCACTAATTCTTGGATCGGAAACCAATGGTGTGCCAACTTGTGAACCTCTGCCAATTAATAATTGAACCACTTGTTTGCTGAAACCTGCCTGATGCAATAATTCTATAGCAACATAGGCAACTAATGGTGTTTGGTCGGCAGGTTTAGCAATCACCACATTACCAGCAGCCAAGGCTGCAGTAACTTGACCGATAAAAATGGCTAAGGGAAAATTCCATGGACTAATACAAACGGCTATACCCCGCCCTCTTAGTTCTAATTGATTATGTTCTCCTGTCGGTCCAGGTAAAATCATTGGCGCTTTGATATAAATACGTACCTGCGCTGCATAATAACGACAAAAATCTATCGCTTCGCGCACTTCAGCAATAGCATCATTTAGTGTTTTGCCACCTTCTTGCACTAATAATGCTATCAAGCGATTAGTATTTTTTTCAAATAAATCTGCTGCTTTTTCTAATGTCTGAGCACGCATTTCTGGATCACTCAGTTCCCAAGTTTTAAAGCCAAGAACTGCTTGCGATAAGGCACGCTCTACATCTTCTTTAGCAGCCTTAATAACAGAGCCAATTTGTTGTTCTTTATCATTTGGACTATAAACAGATACTGCAACACCATTCACTAATTCATCGCCTATGAGCGGAACTGCTGCTATGGGTTTTTGCGCAGCGTGTTGCGCAAATGAATCTGCAAGCGCATTTAATTGTAAAGGATTGGTCAAATCGACACCACGGGAATTCAATCGTTTTACCCCATAAATATCACGTGGTAAAGGGATCTGCGGATGACGTTTATTTTTAAAGTTAATTGCTCGTTCAACAGGATCAGCAATAATCTCACTTATAGGTGAATTTTCATCAATGATGCGATTCACAAATGAACTGTTCGCGCCGTTTTCTAATAAACGACGTACTAAATATGCTAATAAATCCTCATGACTGCCAACAGGAGCATAAATACGACAAGGTCGAGCATAGGTTTCTTTAGTAACAATTTCATCATAAAGTGGCCGCCCCATGCCATGCAAGCATTGAAACTCAAAATCAATAGCATTGTTTGTTAGTGTTAATATCGAAGCTACGCTATGTGCATTGTGTGTAGCAAATTGCGGGTAAAATGCATCCGGTGCTTGTAATATTTTTTTTGCACAGGCTAAAAATGATACATCAGTGTTAACTTTACGTGTGAACACTGGATAATCTTCTAAACCAAGTTCTTGTGCTACTTTAATTTCTGAATCCCAATACGCTCCTTTAATCAACCGAATCATGATACGGCGTTGCTGTGATCTAGCCAGACTCACCAACCAATCAATAACAAATGGCGCCCGCTTTTGGTATGATTGCACTGCCAAACCAAAACCATGATACCCAGATAATTGTGGATCAATAAATACTGCTTCTATAACATCTAAGGATAGATCAAGACGCGTTGCTTCTTCTGCATCGACCGTTAAACCGATGTGATACTGCTTGGCTAACAGTGTTAATTCAAGTAAACGCGGCACTATGGTAGCTAATACATTTTCACGTTTAGCAAATTCATAACGTGGGTGCAGTGCAGAAAGTTTTACTGAAATACCCGGATTTTCGGCAACGTGTTCACTTTTTGCACTAGCACCAATAGTCATAATAGCCTTTCGATACGATTCAAAATAACGATCTGCATCAGCAGCGGTACGCGCAGCTTCACCTAGCATATCGTAAGAATAACGGTAGCCTAATTGTTCTGTTTCTTTTGCACGCTCAAGTGCTTCCTCAATGGTTCGTCCCATAACAAATTGACGCCCAAGAATTTTCATCGCCGGAGTAATAATATTACGAATGAGTGGTTCACTACTGCGAGCCAGTAAATTCTTTAACACACCACTGAATTTATTATGCTCTCGCTCACTGTTACCAATTATTTTCCCAGTTAACAGAAGCGCCCATGTTGCAGCATTGACAAACAATGAATCACTTTTGCCCAAATGCATATCCCAATCGGCATTAGCAATCTTATCGCGAATCAGTTGATTAACCGTTGCTTCATCTGGAATACGTAACAAACTTTCAGCCAAACACATTAAGGCAATACCTTCATCACTACTTAAATGATATTCGCTCATAAATGCATCTAAACCACCAGCGCCCATTCGTTTAGCGCGGACTTTGCTGACTAAATCACTGGCAATCTGCTTGATCTGTTCTGATTGGCTATCATCAAATCGAGCTTGCGAGATGAGTGCCTCAACGCATGCTGCTTCGTCGCGCCGATAATTCTCAAATATTTTTTGTCGCGATGTATTTTGGTAATTCTCTGGTAATGTGTAAATTTTCATATTGTAAAACCCATGCTATATTTAAGTTATAAAAAGCATCATTGCATCGTGCCGCGTATTTATTCATCCATATCTTGATACCAATTAATAATTTCTTGCGCAATCTGTAATGGATCCGTTTCTTGTAGATAATGTAATCCTTCGCCAAGATCAACGGTGCTTAAGTTATTGAAATTTTCTTTTGCCCACTCAATCGTAGCAATAGTGGTAATGTAGCCAGGAATTGCATACAACATGAGTTTAGGTATATTAGTTTTTTGTAACGTTTCAGAATATTTACTAATTAGTTCAACCACATCATCGGGTCCATCACCCAAGGGTAAATCTTGTAAATACTGCCAAATTGGTTTTGTGCTGCCAGGTGATTGAAAGGGTGCACTATAATTTAACATTTCTTCTTCTGATAAACGACGCAATACACCGCTAGGTAAAACTTTGTTAACGAAATAATTACTATTCATTATAACATCATAACCACCATCTGGGCTTGACATAATTGATGCCAATTCTTGTACAGGTAACGATAATGTATCCCATCCGCTGGGTGGACGAATATGGGCTTCCATAAAAACAATGCCCTTTACATTTTTGGGATGACGACGAAAGTATTCAAAACCAATGACTGATCCCCAACCATGTAATACCAGAATAATATTTTTCAAATCCAATTGTTCAATAAACTTTTCGATATAATCAATATGATCAAAAACACGATAACTAATATCAGGTTTGTCAGATTTACCAAAACCTATTAAATCAGGAGCAATACACCGTGCCATATTTTTAATTGGTGGTATTACATTACGCCAAATATAACTCCATGTGGGTATGTCATGAAGAAAAACAATAGGCTGCCCGCTACCCTCATCAATGTAATGAATTTTTGAGCCATTGACTGTTGCAAAATGGCTTTTAAACGGAAAACTTGCTGTGATTTCATATGTTTGCGACATAAATTTACCCTTCATCACTAATCTTAATTTTCTTTTTCACTGGCATGCGAACTGAATCTGGCATGGCAACAGAAGCTTGATTTAAGTCAAGCAATTCACGCAATGCAACACCAAACATAATTAATCCGATACCAGTAGAGCTGCGCATTTCAGTTAATAATGCTTGCCATCGTTCAACTAATGGCAAATATTGATTAATCCAAGATTCAACACGTTCATTAACCGTTAAATTGTCTGGTGTCTCAGCGAGCACAGTGCTTGTCAAAGCGCGCTGACGCCAATCTAAATCATCACGTAATGCGGCAATGGACATTGATTCCCACTGATTTTGCACTAGGTAACTATTTAACTGGCCACGTAACCAACCCAGTTCTAAACAATGTCCAAGTGTAAAATAGAATAAAGAAAATTCATGCAAATCGATATTTTGTTGACAAGCTGCATCAATAATGTCACATGCAGAAAACATCATACGTGAACCAGCAATAGCAACGGCCACATTTTCAGGTATTCCTTGTTCAATACATTTCTTGCATTCTAATTCAAATAATTCTTTGGGCTCGCCAATAAGTAAATCTTTTATTTCGCTGCGCATTTGCTTAATGCCATCTGCAAAATATTTAACCGCAATCGCAATGCTGGAAAATTGTCGCCGATGTCTTAATAACCAGCGCGTACTACGGCGAATCATTCTCACAATTGCAATCATCATTTGCTCTTGTGCACTGACTGGCACGAGATTATCTAATTTTTCAATGTTTTTCCATAAATCATAAAAATCAAAAATCTGCACTGCTATTAGATATGCTTTAACAATTTCACCAACTGAACAACCGGTTTCATTTTGCAGACGATAGACGAAAGTTAATCCCATATGGTTAACTAAATCATTGCTTAATACGGTAGCAATAATTTCGCGCCGCAATCTATGGTCTAACATTTGCTTATTGTATGTCTTGCGTAACTGCGTTGGGAATGCAAAAACAATATTTTTTAATACGTCTACATCTTCTAAAACGGATGATTGTAACAATTCTTGCTTAACCATAATTTTTGTATAAGCAAGTAAAACCGATATTTCAGGACGAGTAATTACTTTACCTTGTAATTTTCGCTCATGCAGCGTTTTATCATCCGGAATAAATTCAAGACCACGGCTAAGATTCGCTTGCTCTTCAAGGAATGCAATATAGCGTATATATAATTCAGGATTATCTCTTGCTTGCAAGGCTGCCAAACTAATTGCTTGTGTTTGTGCATAGTTGCTTCTCGTTACAAGATTTGCCACTTCATTAGTCATCGTAAACAGTAAATTAATTCTTTGTTTTATAGTTAAATCACCACTTTCAACAATTCGATTAAGTAGGATTTTGCTATTTACTTCTCGGTCAGAGCAATCAACACCACCAGAATTATCAATAAAGTCAGTATTAAGCAGACCACCATTTAATTCATATTCAACACGACCCAGTTGGGTAAAACCTAAATTGCCGCCCTCACCTACAACTTTGCAACGTAATTCACTGCCATTAACGCGAATACCATCGTTTGTACGATCACGCACATCAACATGTTGCTCGTTTGTTGCTTTTACAAAAGTACCGATGCCCCCACTCCAGAGTAAATCTACGGGTGCACATAAAATTTCCCTAATCAAATCATTGGGCACAATTTCATCTTGCTTAATATTTAATAAATCTTTTATTTCTTTGGTTAATTTAATTAACTTTGCACTACGTTTAAATACTCCGCCACCAGCAGAAATAAATTGACGATCATAATCCTGCCAACTGGACCGAGGTAAATTAAATAAACGTTGTCTTTCTTCAAAACTAACTGATGCATCAGGATTAGGGTCGATAAAGATATCACGATGATCAAACGCAGCAATGAGTCTAATATGTTTCGATAGCAACATACCATTGCCAAATACGTCACCGCTCATGTCACCAATTCCTATTACAGTAAAATCTGTATTTTGAATATCAATATCGAAATAGCGGAAATGGCGTTTCACGCATTCCCAAGCACCACGTGCGGTAATGGCAATTTTTTTATGGTCATAACCGGTACTACCACCTGAAGCAAAAGCATCATCCATCCAAAAGCCATATTCATGTGAAACAGCATTCGCAATATCTGAAAAGGTTGCGGTACCTTTATCTGCGGCAACAACTAAATAAGGATCGTCGCCATCATAGCGTATGACATTTACCGGCGGCACTACGACATTACCTTGTAAATTATCGGTAATATCTAACAAACCACGAATAAAATTTTGGTAACAAGCTATGACTTCTCGCATCATAGCATCGCGGTCATTTGTTTCCGGTAATAACTTAAGTACAAAACCACCTTTTGCACCACCCGGTACAATAACTGAATTTTTAACGTGCTGTGCCTTCATTAAACTTAAAATCTCGGTACGAAAATCTTCACGTCGATCCGACCAACGCAAACCGCCACGCGCCACTTTAGCACCACGTAAATGTACGCCTTCAAAATGAGGTGAATAAACAAATATTTCATAGAGCGGTCTTGGCAATGGTATTTCCGTAATCAACTGCGGGTCTAATTTCAGCGATAGATGACTTTTAGCCTGATTATTTTGGTTACTCTGAAAATAGTTGGTACGTATAGTCGCTTTAATTACTTCTAAAAAACGCCGAATAATTCTGTCTTCGTCAAAATTGGTAACTGCATCGAGTCCATTTAAAATGTGTTTTTCAATTTCTTCTTGTTTTGATGCAGTAGGTTCAATATTTAATTGTGGATCAAATCGATATTTAAATAAATTA
>CAYSGV010000120.1:0-8110 GCA_964430685.1 uncultured Gammaproteobacteria bacterium | reverse complement strand
ATTTGTTCGGCAGCGCTGTAACTAAGCCTGGGGTGGTATATTGCTTGTCCTGTTCTTCTTCAGTTTTTGTTTTCGGTTCTTTTGTTTTGGTTGTGCCTTGATCGAATGGAAATACCGATCCCAGTGTTTGCCCAGCTTTATGACTTAAAAATGCCTCTAATTCATTTTTGATTTTTTCAAGTGGATCTGCTTCTGGCTTCTTAGCATTTTCTTTTTTGCCATACAACAATTTTTGACGTTGTAAACTAAGTAATGTGTCAACTTCACTTCTAAGTGTTGCAATTTGCATTGGACTATAGCTTAACGGCATTGTCGGGCTAAGCTGCTCATCCCATTCCCTATTCCTAAGGCTTCGACCATTTCCGGCAAATAACATGTGCCTGTTTGTGCCTGGTTCGCGTCTTGTTAACATTATATCTATCTCTTAAATGAATAGTGATGTATGTCAAGCACTTCTGAAAACCGGAACGTTACTGTTTTGTACTATTTGCTGTTGATCACTCACATCATTGATCCGAGCGATGATTTCATCAATTGCAATTATTCTTTCTTTGATTGAAGGATTTGTATAAATTGCCTTAATAAATTGTAATACAATATCATGTTGCGGTGTTTTTTCGATATTAATTAGCTTGACCAATAATTTTAATGCGATTTCATATTTCTGTAGATGAGTTAAATTCAATGCCATATATAGATACAGCGTGAGGTCTTCAGGATGGTTTTTCAATAAAGCTAATAATATACCGATAGAGTTACTATATTGTTTGCTGTCATATTGCTCTTTTGCTCTATCAAGATCTGATTTACGTATGGCATTCAAACCAATGAATACCAAGCCACCAATAGCCCCTAAATCAATAAAATTGTATACTGTATTATTTAGTAGATTTGATGCACCTTTTGGTTTTTCTACGGCTAAAGGAATTGCGACACCTGGTTTAATTGTTTGTTGCATTGCATTCTGCGTAGTCCCTATACATAGTCGCTTTAGGAAATCCCAAACAAAGTTGCTGCAAGGCAATGTTGAAAGTCGTTTCGTAGTACGGCAGATTAAATATAGCAAAAACAAAATAGCCAATGCTCTTAATTTGTTTTCCTTAACCATACGTAGTCCATTTCCTAATATATTTCTTTGCTTGACTGGTTGTGCTACAGGTGTATCTGGCCTAGTTATTGAGGGGATTGGTGATATAAGACGATCAATTTCTGCTGCGACTTCAGGTGATACTTGTTGTAATTGTTGTCTATCATTCAGGGTGTTCGCTACAAGATTGGTAATTCGATTGGAACGATCTCTTCCCCTGCTTACCTCCTGAAATAAGGACCAACCTCTTTCATCTTGTCTCACATCAATTTGCTCGTAATTTCTATCAGCCATATATTACTCTCAATATTTTGCTTTTATTTACTTGCAGATACTCCTGAACCTCTACTTAGATCTCGATTAGTGCTTTCTAATTCAGCCAATGCCACATAACGCTTATCTATATCGCTGATCAATTGTTTAGCCTTAGAAAACATTTCTTTACTAAATGCATCTTCCTTTTCATTACACTTTTCTATGATATTGCTCAAATCCTTTTTAGCTAATTCTTCGGCGTTTTTGTGGGTAATCGTAGCACGATCGAGCAATGCCGAGTAATATAGCTGATTATTTTTATCCACCTCTTCAAGAACGATGTTCAAATAAGCTAACGCACGTTCATTTTGCCCAAAATATCTATCATTTCGAGCGTGCCAATATAAAATTTCAGGATCCCTTATCCCGCTTTCCAATAATTTTATAAATACGTCTAATGATTCTTTATACTTCTTTTCTTCATGTAATTTCCTACCGCGTTCAATTTCTTTCTTGATATTATCTTGTTTATTTTCTTTAAAGATGTACTCTCTTCGTTTCCATTCCCATTCTTCAGCAAAAATATAACCTATGTCTTCATTAAAATAACCTAGTCTTATATAGTGCATCGTTGGATTCTGAATATCGCGAATGCCTGTATAAGTTAATATATCTCCTGCTGGCCACAATACATGTTGCCCATTCATTATAATATCGCATTCAATTTCACTATCATAACCGACTAATTCCATCCATGATGCGAATAAACATCTGTGCAATGTCGGCATGCGAATTTCGGCTTTAACATTTTGCGCGTCGCCAATAGCTTGCTGTCCTAACACTTTAATTGTTTTACCAACATAGCTTATAGCTTGGATAAGCGCATTATTGTTTTGATCAACAAATTCACTTTTTCCTTCTGTAATATGTGCACCTATACGCTGCGCGATAATATTGGCAAACTGCACGACACCATCACATTCATGTAATCTTAATTTACCACAAGTACTCATGCTAATAGACATGTGTTTAATTTGGTCACTAAACCGATATGCAAAAACACGAGCAATTTCTTTTACTAAATTAACGTCGACGCGGCCATAACCACCTTGGAATGCTCGCACAACATTATTTGCTGCTGCAACCGCATTTGCATCTCTTATTTTACGAATCACTTCAAAAATAACGTTGAGTAAACTAAATGCTAAATCAGTTTTCATCGTAGGGATGAGCGAACTCAGTGTCGGCGACACAACTTCGAAGAGACGTGTTACACTATCAAAACTATCATCGGCTCGTTTGACCTGACCTTTAACTAAAGCATAACTCACATAATATAAATATCTAATTGCTTCCCCTAGTGCTTGTTTAAATGCTTTAATCTTTAAATGTGCAATATTATCGCCAGTGATGGTCAATTTTTGAGGTATTTTTGACTTTGGCGCACTATCTAATGATGTAAACTTACTGCTTTTATTTGCTGCGGCACTATAGAGCGAACCATATGTAGTTCTTTCTGCTGGGTTGTCTGGTTGCCTTTCTTGAGCTTTATTCATGTAAACTCCTTTCATTCTACTTATTTTTTTACAAAAGCAGATATTTCCCTACAAAATTAGCAAGTTTATAGTCAATAGTTATAAACTGTCAATAGAATGCGTCCTTACCATGTATATACTATTCTATTCATACTTCTACCGAAACATTTAATAACCGCTCCCAAGTTTCCATTTGGTAACAACCATGCCAAAATGCCCATTCTAACCGAGATGCATCGACAAATTGATCGCACATGAGTTGCCGTGTTTGTTCTGTTGTTTGATCGGCAAGTTCATTGGTTAATTGTAATACTTTACGAACACCCACTGAATATTCTTCACCAGCATATAAATCTATCCATTGTTGATATGGATTATCTGGCGAACTTTTGTTCAGTAGAAAATAGCCTACTTCTTGATAGATCCAAAAACAGGGTAAAACAACAGCAACAGCCTCTTCAACAGAATATATATTGACTGTTGCAAGTAATAAATTGGTATAAGCAGCACAAGTAGGTGATTTTACCAATTGCCGTGTCACGTTGTATTGGCTAAAGTATTCATCTTGTAACTGTCGTTCGGCGGTAACAATATCGCGGGCAAAGCCAAAAAAGTCCAACATGTGATTTTGTTTTGGCAGTCTAGAGCCAATAATGCCTAACACGCGTGCAAAATCGAGTAAAAAAAGCGCATCTTGCTCCAGATAAAAGATAAATCTTTCTTGACTAAGCGAACCATCTGCCAGTTCGTTTATAAATGGATGTTGAATAATTTTTGAATAAATAGGTTTTATCGTTTCCCATAATTGACTGGTAAAATACATGCTCGCTCCTTTAAATAATATTATATATAGATTATTTTATAGGTTGGATTTTCGTCGGCGGCCTCTATCCAACCTACGAAGATCCATTTTCAACACCTGTTATTTGTTCAATTTTCAAAGTTAGTGAGCGTAACCCACGATATTCATTGATATCCAATCGATAAGCGATGTGTACACGTCGTACTCGTTGATTGGGCCAAATATTTACGTTCGTTTTAAATTGCAAACCTTCAATGATTCGGTCGCTGTTAATGCTTTTGAGCATTATTTTAAGATGACGCCCTTGTAACAAATGTTGCGAAACCACATCAAATTCACCATCAAATATGGGTTCAGAAAAACCTGCTCCCCAAGGACCATGCTGATTAAGCAGTTCAGCAAATGCTAATGTCAAATCAGCAGGCAGCAATTCTCCATCCGATAGGATTTGACCTGTGGGTAAATCAGCTTGATAATTTTTTTGTACTGCTTCATTAAATAATTGACTAAATTCTGCAAAATTTTCTTTACGCAACGTTAACCCCGCAGCCATGGCATGACCACCAAATTTTGCAATTAAATTCGGACACTGTGATGCAACATTGGCAATGGCATCACGAATGTGCACAGATTCGATTGACCGAGCCGATCCTTTTATTTCATTGGCATTTGTTTGTGCAAATACAATAACTGGTTTTTCATATTTCTCTTTAATTCGAGAAGCCAAAATACCCACCACTCCTTGATGCCATGATTCATTATAAAGACAGATGCTGTGTGAAGTATTTTGTGTTAAATGTAGATTTTCTAAAATGGAGTGTGCGTCAGCTTGCATTTGTGCTTCAATTTGAATGCGCTCTTGATTCAGTTTATCCAATTCAACTGCCATTGTGTAAGCACTATTGAAATCAGCTGCCAACAAACAATTAATACCCATTGACATATCATCCAAGTGACCTGCTGCATTTAATCTTGGTGCTATAGCAAAACTTAAATCATTAGCGGTAATGCAATTTGCTTCACGTTTACTCACATTTAATAAAGCTAAAATACCAGGCCGACATTTTTTTGCACGGATGCGACTTAAACCCTGTGCAATTAAAATACGATTATTTTGGTCCAGTTTAACAACGTCTGCCATGGTACCCAATGCAACCAAATCTAAAAATTGCGCCATGTTTGGTTCTTCTATATTTTGCGAAATAAACCAATCTGTGGTACGTAAATGTGCACGCAATGCCAACATGACATAAAAAATAACGCCAACGCCGGCTAAATTTTTACTTAAAAATTTATCGTCAGGTAAATTTGGATTAACGATTGCATCCGCTGGTGGCAATACTGGTGGACAAAGATGGTGATCGGTAATAATGACTTGTAATCCATGTTCTTTAGCGAAACGAACACCATCATCATTGGCAATACCATTATCTACCGTAATTAACAGCTTGGGTTGCCGCTTTAAAGCAACTTCTACTATCTCAGGTGTTAAGCCATAACCAAAATCAAAACGATTCGGAACTAAAAAATCGACAGCAGCAGCGCCGAAGGCACGCAAACAACTTACTGCTAATGCGCTACTGGTTGCGCCATCGACATCAAAATCGCCAATAATTAAAATGCGGCTTTGCGCGCGCAGCGCCTCCGTTAAGCATTGCACTGCATTGTCAATTCCTGATAAAGTTGAAAAAGGCAGTAAATTTTCTAAGCCATATTCTATTTCACGTGGCTCGTTAATACCACGCGCAGTTAATATTCTTGCCAGAACGGGATGCAAAGCACTTAAATTAGCATTAACAAGAAGTTCGTCACCATGTCGTTTGATAATTTTTGTCATGACCACAAAATTTCATCTTTAAGATCACGTGCAAGCAATTCATTCACAGCGTGTGCAGGTAACTTATTTTTATAAATAACATTATAAACTTGTTCAATGATGGGTTGGGTTAGATCATAACGTTGTGTTAAATGATAAACGTCTTCAACATTGGCATAACCTTCAACTAAACACCCTAATTCTGCAATTGCTTGTATTGCTGTTAGTCCTTGACCAATTTTTAAACCGAAACGTCTATTTCTGGATTGATTATCGGTGCACGTTAAAATTAAATCGCCCACACCTGATAACCCCGAAAAAGTTTGCGGTTTCGCACCCAATACATGACCAAAACGAAACATTTCAGCTAAGGCACGCGTGATCAATGCACTACGGGCATTAGCGCCTAGATTTAAACCATCAGAAATACCAGCAGCAATTGCATAAATATTTTTTAAAAATCCGCCTAATTGCACACCTTGAATATCATCTGAACGATATATTCTAAAATTTGGTCGTGCCAAACGTGGAATAATACGAGTGGCTAGAACATTATTTTTTGTTGCATAGGTGATGGCTGTAGGTAAACCTTTGGCTACTTCCATTGCGAACGAAGGACCCGATAACACACCAATAGCAATGTGCTCACCCAATATATGATTGATGGATTCATGTAGAAATTGCCCTGATTGTAAATCTAAACCTTTACTACAAATGGTAATGCCTACATCAGCATGCAAATAAGGTTTAATCTTATTCACTACTTCAGGAACAGCTTTACTTGGCACAACGATTAAAATATCTTGCACGTCTTTACATGCATCAGCGAGCGAACTAAAACAAATAATTTCTTCGGGTATGTTTATGCCAGGTAAATATTTTTCATTGCGTCGCGTTTCTGCAATATCGGTAATATGCTTATGATCATGATCCCATAAGCGAACTTGAATGTTGTTTTGACTCGCTACCAGAGCGATTGCGCTCCCCCAACTGCCAGCCCCGAGAACCAGCAGTGAAGGATTATTATTTAATGACATTTTTTTATCATGTTGTTTAGTTAGTACGACCTGAATCACCCGAAACGTTTTCTAAATCATTAGCGGCCGTTTTTGCGCCTTGACCTTGTTGTCTCGCTAATGAATCTTGATAAAGTGCATCAAAATTAATGGGTACTAAATTTAATTGTGGAAAACCACCTTTTTGTACCAAATCACCAATTGTTTGACAAACATATGGGTACAATAAACTGGGGCAATAGCTGCCTAACACACCGCCCAACTGAGTTGGGTCAAAATTCTTTAACGAAAATATTCCTGCCCATTTGACTTCAACCAAATATGCATTTTCATTATTCGTTTTAACCGTTACAGTCACTGTTAGAATTACTTCATGTAAATCATCATGTAGGCGGTCAGATCGGGTATTTAGGTCAAGATTTACTTGTGGTTTCCATTCGCTACGAAACACTTGTGGTGTGTGTGGCGCCTCATAAGAACAATCTTTAAGGTATAATTTTTCAATGAGAAGTTGTGGACCAACTGCTTCATTTGCTTGATTCGGTGCGCCTTGTGTATTATCCATTTCAATCCTCATTTAGGTTAAGTCATTTTACTTCAATAAATCATCCAATTTGCCACTGACATCGAGTGCATGCAAATCATCAAAACCACCAATGGCTTGGTCATTTATAAATATTTGTGGCACCGTGCGTCGACCACTTAATTCAATCATTAGTTGTTTCAGCTTATCATCCTGATCAACTCTTATTTCTTTAAAGGCCACCTTTTTCTTGGTCAACAATGCTTTTGCGCGTTCACAGTAGTGACAATGCCCTGATGTATAGATAACCACTGTTGCCATGATGTTCCTTTTCTTTCATTCCGTTTTAACGATGGGCAACTGTTCTTGCTCCCAAGCAGCCATTCCACCTGTTAAATAACCAAATTGTGTAAAACCTTCTTTGACTAATATTTTTTTAACCAGCAATAAATCACTGGTTTTATTCGCCAATAAGATCAGCGTTTTATTTTTATTTTTGTTTAATGTCTTAAGATTATTATTCAATTGACTAATGGGAATATTCGTCGAATTGGCAATATGGCCCATTTTAAATTCTGTCTCTTCACGTAAATCAATTAACACTGCTTCATTATGATTCAACATGAGTACTGTTTTTTGGGGGTTATATTCTGCTAAGCCCATTGCTTTGCTGCGAAATTCCAAAATGAGGTAGACTAAAATCAAACCTATAAACAGGAGTGATAATTCCCAGTGTCTTTGTATAAATTCAAAATATTGGTTCATAAGCAGCAGCACCCTCGACATCTTCTCTTAATTTGATTAAGCTTCGCAATCTATTCTTAAATATGCAGCGAACACTATAATCGATGAGAAATGATTTGCCAACAACTGCTTTGAACGCGCAAACGCCATCCCCTATCAAGCCGTTTGTACTGTTGATATTGGACGGTTTTGGTTATTGTGCAGATAAAGCCCATAACGCGATTGCCCAAGCCAAGATGCCCACTTGGCAGCATTTAATGGCCACCTATCCGCATATGTTTATTGACTGCTCAGGACACACTGTTGGTTTACCCGATGGACAAATGGGTAAT
>CAYSGV010000119.1:0-8211 GCA_964430685.1 uncultured Gammaproteobacteria bacterium | reverse complement strand
AATAAAGGGGTAGTAAATGGTAAAGGTATAGGAAAAGAGATCTGTGATCTTTTGATCGTTTTTGGAAATGATATTCTCATATTTTCTGATAAATCTTGTAAATATAATGACACCGGCAAATTAAAAACTGATTGGAACCGATGGTACAAAAAAGCTATTGAAAAATCTGCCGATCAACTCTATGGAGCGGAGCGCTGGATAAAATCATTCCCTGACCGAATCTTCTTGGACTCTGCAGCTAAAAAACCATTTCCAATAGACCTTCCCCTTGCTGAGAAAATGAGAATCCATCGCATTGCAGTTGCTTTGGGCGCAAAAGACTCGTGTCGTAGGCACTATCAAGGAGGAAGTGGGAGCTTAAGGATTAACAATGAGCTTCCATCAATAATGGATAGTGACAACGAATCGATAAAGGCTTTTACCGTTGGTTATTTTGATGAGTCAAAAAGATATGTGCATATATTCGATGATGTAACATTAGATATAGTACTTAAAGAATTAGACACAATTAGTGATTTTTGTACATATCTACGAAAAAAAGAGTATCTTATTAGTAAAACAACATTAATTGCGGGTGGTGAAGAGGAAATTCTAGGTTTATATCTAAAAAATATGGACAAAGATGGCAAGCATGGTTTTGGTATTGACTATAATAACTGTGACCTTCTTTCAATTGATGAAGGTACATGGAAAGATTTTTCAGGCAATCCTCAATATAGTTCAAAGAAGCAAGCTGATAAAGTCAGTTATGTTTGGGATAATATAATTGAATTTTTTATCCAAGCACATAGCTCTGGAAATAATTATATAGCCATATCAACGAAAGAGTATGAAAGAGCTATCCGTAAAATGGCTGCTCTTTCTCGATTTGAAAGAAGAATCGTTGGTCAAAAAATATTTGAAATAGTTAATACAACTAAAGCAAACCAAACTCGACGTAGCGCTGTTATTATGGATAAACAAAATCCAAACTTATCTTTCGCATTTGTTTTACTACCACCTAACTCAGAAATTAGTTATGATGAATACCGTCAAGTTAGAATAAATCTATTGATCGCTTATTGCAATATACTCAAACTTAAATATCCAACTTTAAAAGAAGTAATTGGAATAGCATTTGAACCACATATACCTCAAAGAGGCGGTTCAGCTGATTTGGCGTATTTTGATTTTTCAACTTGGACTGAAGAACAAAGAGAGCAAGCGTTAGAGGATAAGCAGATGCTTGATATTGACTTTAAAACTACAATCATTAATGAAAACGAATACCCTACGCTTAATTATTCTTCCATAAAACGTACGCGTATAAAAAAACGAAAGATACCAAAGATAGCACGCAGAGGAAGGTTATGAGGCCCATGAGTCGCTTACTTTGTTGGTGCTTTTCAAACATGCTTAGATCTGCTATCACATTTTTTCATATCACTTTTCTGTCTGCGCGGTTCGCCAAGATCCTTGCTTAATTGCTGTAAAACTGTAAAATTTGGATAATGGTAAAAATAAACAATTCGAATCTCAATATGAATTAGCAATCCGCCGATAGAAATCAAATGCACAATGTTGGTCCAGAAACTGGTTTATATGCCGCAAATGGGTCAGAAAAATTAAATGCTAAATGGAATGAAAAATGGAAACTAAAATTAAGGTTTGCTTAGACGAAGTTATACAATCGGTATACACTGCAAAGTGTGCCCAGGAAATGTGGTGGGTATTATGTGGTGAAAAGACACGTCATCAATATTTTGGCACAATGAATATATATATTGACTGTTTCAGAACACTTATAGGAAGTACATTTGATGCATCTATAATCGCCCTATGTAAAGCCCTAGACAAGACCAAAAATACGCATAATATCTACAAATTATTCGCTCATTTAAAAACCAGTAGTAAATTTAATGCAAAAGATGTTAAAGAATATGAAATAAGGCTTCAGGTACACACTGAAACTATTGAGGGCATAAAAATTTTACGTGACAAGAAGGTCAGCCACAGCGCAACAAATCTATCTTATAATGTTTTCGAAAAAGCTAGTATCACGCCAGATCAATGGAAGCATCTAATTGACGAATTAATTGCTATTATAAGTGACATCCACTATGCACTTGATAAGCAAGTGCTTGATGGACTTTATTCCAGTGAAGCTGCAAAAGAACTAGAAAAGATTCTTCAAAATTTAACTGATTTTCATGCAAATAAAGTGCAAAACTTCGCTTAACTGTCATCGTGCCCTAGCTCAGCTTAAAATGAGAAGCCAGCTGATCGCGTTCTAAACGAAATTGAGTACCACTGGCGCAACCTTCGAATTTACCCTTTTCTGCCAATTCTTGTTCTGTGCAAGCTCATGAACCACAGATTTTAAGTCAGTCGTTTATTAAGTTTGTTACATTTATTTTTGATCGACTTACATGTTTCGTTTAGGAAGTTACTGCCCACTGTCTCCATCAAAATGCTAATTGTAATTTCATTTTCAGAAATCCCACTATCTCAGAGAAACTCAGATATACCAGTTTGCTTTCGTGTAGCATTAATTATTGAAGGAATTAATAATTGGAATATCCAATATACGCAAAATTTATTTGAGTGAAAATGAGTATTTACACAATATTTTACTTAATGTGGTTTTTTACCTGCTTCCTTCTTCTATCGATTCCTCTTTTTATATAGCTACATTTTCTACACCAACGTCCGGATATAATCGAAGATGGTGGCGCATCCCATTCGTGCCCCATATTACAGCGCCATACAAGATATGTCTTATTGTCAATATAATCCAACGATAAACAAATTCCGTCTTTTTCCTCAGCTAACTTTTGCATCATGCCAATTGTAAGTTTTGATTTTTCGGCTCGTTTTTTTGCGGCACATTTTCTACACCAATAATTTCGTGATTTCATATCTTTTAAGGCTGAAGACCATTCATGGCCTTTATCACACTGCCAATGAAATATTCTTCTTCCATTTACATTACGTTCAGATAAACAAACACCTCCATGATTTTTGGCATATTCTTTGGCGTCATCGATGGTATAGGGAGCTAACCCAGCGCACTTTTTACACCACGAATTGACACTCTTGACTGTGCCCCATTGAGCAAACCAGCGATGGCCTAAAACGCACTGCCACTCAACAGGCGTTATACTATTCGTATAAATTTTTGTTAGGCATAATCCATTGCGCTTAGCTGCATATTCTTGCATTTGTTTAACGATAATTAAGCTTTTATAAAACGACTCTATATCTATATTGGTATCGATAATATAGATTTATAAATCTTTCAGCTGATTTTTTATATAATTAATTAGTTTCTCATTAGAGTTTGCCATGGTGTATGGAATTACAATTAACCTAATACCTAAAGTTTTACAGATAAGGGCTTTTTCATCATCAACGGTTTGGCGTTTGGTTAAATCATTACTATCCATTCCATATTTTTGGAGTGTTTTATAATGCTGTTCGCCATGATATTCAAATGCAACATTCAGGTCTACACTATATCCATCTAGCTCATACCGTTTTCCAAGTATATTTTTTGATTTAGCGAATTGACAATTAGTCAGTGCTTCGAAAATATAGCGACATTTTTCCTCGCTCATATAACTTGAACAATATGGACACCAAGTACCATTCTGTATATTATTCAGTTTAGCCATCCACTGATGTCCATTTCCGCATTCCCATAAAATATCGGTTTTATTGTTTTTGTACTTATCTGAAAGACATTTTCCTCCTCTTTTTTCTGCAACTTCCTGTGCATGAAGAATACCTTTCTTATCACGATTTATGCATTTGACACACCATGAGCCATTATCTTTTACGCTATTAAATGTAGCAAACCACCTATGTCCTTGCTCACATTGCCAAAGTAATTTTTGTTGATTAGTTTTGTAGTCCTTAGATAAACAATAGCCTTTTTTACTTACTGCCAAATTGATTGCATCTTGAATTGTATATTTTCTGTTTATATCGCCAATTTTTCTAAAATAACACTTTTGACACCAGCTACCTCGTTTAATATTGTTTGGGGTAGCTTCCCAAAAATGACCCTTAGAACATTCCCATTTAAGTTTTACTGAGCTTTTCACATACTGATTTGAGAGACACTTACCACCTTTTTGTTCTGCCAATAACTGCATCTCAATAATTGTACCTTTGCGGGTTTCGCTTGCACATTTGTGACACCAAGAGCCTTTTTTCACATTTACCCATGCAGAGAACCATATGTGCCCTTTTTCACATTCCCATTTAAGCGGAGCATGACATTCAGAATATGTATCAGATAGGCATTTACCACCTTTTTTAAAGGCATAAATTTGCATTTTTTCTATTGTTAGTTTACGCATGGCTTTAAACTTCTCGTTACACTTTTGTATTGATTATAATACCTGAGAAATTACTCATGATTATTCACAAGTCTAATTAATAACTTAGCATGATACTATCTTAAGCATATCGCTAAATTAATTGATCTGAAACTTAAACTTAATTCGCTGCAATATCGACTACCAAAATACACCATACGATACCATATTAAACCCTAGAGTATTAAGCTTATAGCTTCATTTGACAATCAATCTGATACCACCCTTTATGTTCCACTAAAGATTTTTTGCCATTCAAGTGGTATTCAATGCATAAATTGATATAAACAAGGTACGTTGTTCTGATTTCGAATCGAATGATAAAGGTCCCAGCCATGTTATTGTACAGTTTGAAACTACTGGTTTAATAGATTAGTAAAGATATTGCTCTACACATTTTTTTACAGAGATGGATGATTGACACACACACGCCCATACAAACCATTTTGACAGTCATTCGTATATTTGTTATGTGAGCAATAAGTCCACCGTTTAGAGGGATATCCATGATTGTTCAAACAGACATACAAAAAATAGAAGTGAGCAAATTTCCGGCGCATTTACAGGAATACATTCTTAAATCTGCACCGATTGCCATTACACGTCAGGGTGAAATAGTTGGATATTTTCTTCCTGTTCGTCGCTATCCTAAAAAAGCTAAGATAGAGTCATTAAAACGTGCCGCTTTGAAACTTGATCAATTGCTTGCCTCACATGGAGTTTGTGAAGATGAATTGCTAGATGAATTCAGAGCAATACATAAAGCGGCTGTTTCTCTATCTTTAACCGAATGGGAATCCCCGGAGGATGATGAGGCTTATCGCGATTTATGAGCTTTTCTCAGTTGTGCTAATGCTCTTTCACTTTAGTAATTAAGAAATTTTAAATGAGCTACATAATAACCTTTTTCAATAACCGCTTCTGACAATTTAATATGTTGGCGTATAAATTAAATCACACTGTCGGAGAGCAAAGAGATAGAATTATTTTAGTTACAGAGATTATTAGTTACTTCGTAAGCAAGATTTTTCTGGATCCCCGTGTCTTCGGCTGTTCAGGCTCAATTATCCTTTCTGTCAATGAAATACTGCGTTGGAGGTTGTGCTTGATTGAGCATTCTCGCTTTTTGCCTCAACAGCATCCTTTAGCGCTTTATGAGTATTATAAATACTCAAAGCAAGCAGTGGACTTGCGGCTGCTGGTGGTTTCGGCAAAGCTCTAGGAGTAGCTGGTTTTGGGTTACTTGCTTTCTCTAAAGGCTTTCTTACTGTTGTTGCTAAAGTCTGTTCAGGTACAGATACTTCACTGCTAGGCTGCGCAGTTAGTTTAATACAATACTTTTGAAACCATGCGGAAAGATCATCTTTTTGTGTAGCTGGAACATTTTTATTTCTATCTTCAATTAAAGTTGAAAGCTCAAATTTTAAAGTTTCATATAAATACACAAAACTAGCCTGATCAATAGGATTTTCTATTAAATCACATCCTTCTACCAATAAAAATTTAGCTACTTTAACATGTCGTTTTCGAATTGCAATCGATAGTATTTGTTCATTTGATTCATCACGGGAATTAATATCTAAGGCTGCATAAATCAATAATTTAACTATTTTACAATTTCCATTTATAGTCGCTTCGATTAAATCTTTTTTTAGCTGCGCTTTATAATCTGAAAAATCCATAGGAGGCATTTTGGGCAACTTACTCGGTTCCAGCAAAGTAGAAATATCATCATACCCTCTTTCTTTTGCCACTTCAAATGGAGTTTTGAATTCATCATTATAAAGTAGAGTTAAGTCTATTCCTCTGGACAACATTGCATTTCTAAGTAATGCAACAATTTGAACATGTTTATACTCGACAGCATGATGAAGCGCAGTATCTCCAATAATGGGGTTAAAAGAAGAAGCATAGTAGTTATTCAAATACACCCTTTTATCTTCACTTCTATTTACAAATGGAATTTTACTATCTATAGACCGGACAACAAAATTTATGGGCAGTTGTACAAGTGATTTAATTGTTTCAAGATCTCCTTTACGGGCGGCGCGATGCAACATATCTGCAAGATTTTCATAACAATAATTAAACTTATTTTGCTTATTTATTAATTTTTTAGCTGACGGATGAAAAATATCAATTTTAATAAGCGAAATGTTCTGCTCTAATAAATTAATTAATTGTTTAGCATGCTCATCGGTTACTTTATCACATAATGGTAGGTCTATGGCATATAAGGAATGAACTTTTAAACATGCCATCGCTAATGCCATTGAAGCTCTCAAACTCAATGATGGCTCTCTTATTTCTATTTTATTTAACGTTCGATTCGCTTCAATCAAAGAAGCTATAGTCAAGACATCTTCCTCATTTAAATCACAACTGATTAAGGTTATCTCCTTGAGATTATTTCCGTAAAAAATTAGCTTTGCATTCTCTAGCTTAGCATATTCTAAGGACAAGAATTGTAGCGTTTTATTATTTGACAATGCTGCTGATAAATCAGAACTATTTTCAATAGCAGGAAAATCACTCCTTCCGTATCGACTATGTAAACCGCTCACATGAAGGGCAACTAATGAAGTATTACGCCTCACCATTTTAGCTAGTGCTGCTACATCCGACTGCTCTACAGACTTACATTTATAGTTTAATTTTCTTAAAGTAGTATTGCTTTCCAGTGCTCTTGCTATCTCAGCCAATGGTGTTATATTTTCAATTTCTAGTATTTTAAGGTGAGCATTTACCCGTAAAGCTTTTGCTAAAGGTAAAGCTAGCCTCTCCCTATATTTATTAACTTTGCAATCAATAAGGAGCCTTTCCAAAGATTGGTTATGCTCTAAAACAGCCCCAATGAGCTCTAGTTCCTTACTGCTTAGTGCTAGTCCGTTCAAGATAAGAATTTTCAACGAATGATGAAGCATTGCTGCAATAGCATTGACGTCCTCTAGGTTTAAAAAAACATTATTAAGTTCTAGCCCTTTTAATTTTGCAATAGAGGATGTCGATGTAAGCTTTTTAAATGTGCCCTCAGAGATACATATGCACGATAAAACTTCTAAGTGGGTATAACGACTTAACTCACCCAGAATAGTTTGTGTAGCCTTTGGATGATTATTCCATAAATATAAATATCCATGACTCGAGTTCTCAGCATCAACTCTAAAAAAAGAACTTTTAATTGCATGCTGAATGTACTCTATTATCCATTGATTACCGAATTCTTGTGCAAGCTTTAAGGGGGTCTGTTTATTGTTATTTTCAAGCATGTAATCACTACCTGATTGAATTAAGTTAAAAATGACATACATAAAAGATCTATCTTTATCATATGCTTTATTTTGATCATGTTTTTTATTTTCTAATTGTTCACGAAATAAAGCATATGATTTATTTCGTGATTGTTCACGGATAACTGCTAAATGTAATGACGTACAGCCATTAGAATCTTGAATATCTGGATTAGCTCCATAAAAAAACAAAATTTCCATGCAAGGATTGGCATACGGATAAGCACTTGCAGAAACGCAATGCAGTGCCGTCTGACCTATTGGATTTTGGGAGTTAACATTTGCTCTTGCTGCAAGTAATTTTTTTATGCAAGATCCATTAAAGATGGAATTACTCCTTGCTACAATATGCAACAATGAATCACCATTTGCATCTGTAGTATTTGGATCAGCCCCTTTTTCTAAAAGAGCTTTCAAAAACCTTTTATTGCATTGTTTAGCTGCATATATTATTTGACTTTTGATGGAGAGGGACATTATTTCGGCTGATATCACTTCAACTTCTTCAACTTCTTCCATTACAAATGGCTTTCTAGCGGGTGTACATAATGTTTGTAATA
>CAYSGV010000118.1:0-8232 GCA_964430685.1 uncultured Gammaproteobacteria bacterium | reverse complement strand
GTGCTGCACGAGTAAATGTAGAATATGTAGAAAAGAAAACGAATGGTAGTGTACGTGGCAAAACAGGTTCACTTACAGCGTTACCAATTATTGAAACACAAGCGGGCGACGTTTCTGCGTTTGTACCAACCAATGTGATTTCAATTACCGATGGACAAATTTACTTAGAAACAGATTTGTTTAATTCTGGTATTCGACCAGCAGTTAACGTTGGCTTGTCCGTATCGCGTGTGGGTGGTGCTGCACAAACCAAGATTATTAAACGTCTTTGTGGTTCCACTCGAATTGCGTTGGCACAATATCGAGATTTAGAAGCATTTTCTCAATTTTCATCAGATTTGGATGAAGCCACGCGCAAGCAATTAGAACGTGGAAAGCGGTTTACGGAAATCATGAAACAAAAGCAGTATGCACCACTGACCGTTGCTGAAATTGCTATCAGTATATTTGCAGTTGATCAAGGCTTTTTTGATGATGTTCCCGTAAATCGTGTAACCAGTGTGGAGCAAGAATTACTTCATTTTGTACATACGCATCATGCCAATCTGATTGCGGATATAAATGAGCGCTATGCATACGATGACGAAGTGGCTGCAGCACTACGCATGGTGATTGAAGATTTTAAAAAGAGTCATAGTTGGTAATCAATAAACGCGATAATGAATAGCTAAACACTAGCGGAGAAAAAATGGCAGTCGGAAAAAATATTCGCACAAAAATTGCCAGTATTAAAAATATACAAAAGATTACCAGTGCCATGGAAATGGTTGCGGCAAGTAAAATGCGGCAAGCACAATTACGCATGAGTACCTCAAGACCCTATGCTGATAAAATTCGCAGCGTGATTGGCCATTTGGCGAAAGGACATCCGGAATATCACCATCTTTATTTACAAATACGGCCTATTAAAAAAGCGGGGGTCATTGTAGTAACATCCGATCGCGGTTTGTGTGGATCATTGAACACTAATTTATTACGCAAAACCTTTACTGCGATGAAAGAGTGGCAGCAAAAAGATATTCCCACGGATTTTTGCGTAATCGGTCGTAAAGGTGATGGTTACTTCCGGCGCATTGGTGCCAACATTATTGGACACGCCGATCATATTGGTGATAAGCCACAAATCGAAAGTTTAATTGGTATTGTTAAAGTGATGCTGGACCGTTTTATTGCCGGTGAAATAGATGCTGTTTATGTTGCTTATAATCGTTTCGTTAATACGATGACGCAAATACCCATTGTGCAACAATTACTGCCTTTGGTTCCGGATGAAAGTGATCGTCTAGATTATTATTGGGATTATATCTACGAACCTGATGCAAAAGAATTATTAGAGCTTTTAATGAAGCGATATATTGAATCACAGGTTTACCAATCTGTTATTGAAAATCTTGCTTGTGAACAAGCAGCACGCATGGTTGCAATGAAAAATGCTTCGGATAATGCCAATGAATTGATTGGTAATCTTCGATTGATTTATAACAAAGCACGCCAAGCAGCTATTACCCAAGAAATTGCAGAAATTGTGGGTGGTGCAGCGGCCGTATAAATAGGTGTAATTATTTAAAGAGGAATCATTAATGAGTACTGGACAAATCGTCGAAATTATTGGTGCGGTCGTTGACGTCGAATTTCCGCGCGCCTCTGTACCCAAGGTATATGATGCGCTACGCGTGGATAATCGTGATTTAGTTTTAGAAGTGCAACATCAATTGGGTGATGGCATTGTACGTACCATTGCAATGGGTGTGACGGATGGTTTGCAGCGTGGTTTAACGGCAACCAATACGGGTGAACCCATTTGTGTGCCCGTAGGTAAAAAAACCTTGGGCCGAATTATGGATGTTTTGGGTCAACCTATTGATGAAAAAGGCCCCATTGGTGAAGAAATTCGTTTACCCATTCACAGACCTGCGCCCTCTTATGCAGATCAAGCAGTGAACAATGAACTTTTGGAAACGGGTATTAAAGTAATCGACTTGCTTTGTCCGTTTGCCAAGGGTGGTAAAGTTGGCTTGTTTGGTGGTGCGGGTGTAGGTAAAACAGTTAACATGATGGAATTGATTCGTAACATCGCCATTGAACATAGCGGTTACTCTGTATTTGCAGGTGTAGGTGAGCGTACACGTGAAGGTAATGATTTCTATCATGAAATGAAAGAGTCCAATGTGTTGGATAAGGTTTCATTGGTTTATGGACAAATGAATGAACCACCTGGTAATCGTTTACGTGTTGCCTTGACCGGTTTGACCATGGCGGAAAATTTCCGTGACGAAGGTCGCGATGTGTTGCTATTTATTGATAATATTTATCGTTATACCTTAGCCGGTACTGAAGTATCAGCATTGTTGGGGCGTATGCCTTCGGCAGTGGGTTATCAACCTACACTGGCATCCGAAATGGGTACATTGCAAGAACGCATTACCTCAACTAAAGTGGGCTCCATTACATCCATTCAAGCCGTATATGTACCAGCAGATGATTTAACCGATCCTTCACCTGCAACCACGTTCGCACATTTAGATGCAACGGTAGTATTGTCACGACAAATTGCTGAATTAGGAATTTATCCTGCAATTGATCCACTGGATTCAACGTCGCGTCAGCTTGATCCATTGGTTATTGGCCAACAGCATTATGATGTTGCACGCGGTGTACAACGTGTATTACAGCGTAACAAAGAATTAAAAGATATTATTGCCATTTTAGGTTTGGATGAACTTTCAGAAGAAGATCGTTTGGTTGTGAATCGGGCACGCAGAATACAGCGATTTTTGTCACAACCATTCTTTGTGGCAGAAGTATTTACCGGTTCACCAGGCAAATATGTATCATTAGCCGAAACCATCCGTGGTTTTGAAGGAATTTTAAATGGTGACTATGACCATCTACCGGAACAAGCATTTTACATGGTTGGAACGATTGATGAAGCAGTTGCTAAAGCTAAAACACTTTAATTAGTTTAATTTTTGTTGAGAGAAGGTAACACAATGGCCATCACATCAATGCAAGTCAGTGTTGTTAGTGCCGAAGAAGAAATATTTTCCGGTACTGCAATAATGTTACAAGCCAGTGGTATTGAAGGCGAATTAGGTATTGCGCCTGGACATGCACCATTGTTAACGATGTTAAAGCCAGGTGAAATTTTAATTCGGCTGTCTTCCCAAAGCGAGGAAAGCATTTATGTGCAGGGAGGCTTTATGGAAGTACAACCAGATTCAGTCACGGTGTTATCGGATACTGCTGTGCGTGCGAAAGACATTGATGAAGCAAAAGCGCTGGAAGCGAAAGAACATGCGGAACGATTATTGAAAGATCGCGGTGCAGAATTTGAATATGCTACAGTCATGGAAGATCTTGCCCGTGCCCTAGCGCAGCTGCGCATTCTTGAAAAAGCACGTCGTCGTTAGAGAGGTGGTGGTTTTGCAACAAGCCTCAAATCAACTAAATATTATTATTATGGCAGCGGGCCAGGGCAACCGCATGCATTCAAACAAGCCCAAAGTATTGCATCAATTGGGTGGTCAAGCCTTACTTACCTATGTGTTGAACACGGCGCGCGCTTTAACGCAAAAAATTCATGTTGTGTATGGTTATGGTAAAGAAGCGGTACAAGCAGAATTTTCGCAACATGAATTTAATTGGGTTTATCAAGAACAACAATTAGGCACTGGGCATGCCGTTATACAAGTGATGCCACATTTAAAGGATGATGAACGTGTGCTCATCTTAAATGGCGATGTTCCGCTTATTTCATTAACAACGTTACAAAAACTGATTCAAGAAGTTCCGACCAATCATTTAGGATTATTGGTTTATGAATATCCTGATGCAAGCGGCTTGGGACGCATTATTCGCAATCAACACAAACAAGTTATTGGCATTATTGAAGAAGCAGATGCTACCTACGCACAAAAGCAAATTCGCGAAGCTTATACCGGCATAATGCTTGCTTCAGTTGCGCAATTGCGACACTGGCTCAATGAATGTTCCAGCAATAATGCGCAGGGAGAATATTATTTAACCGAAGTGGTGAAAATTGCCGTGGAAAGCCAAGTTCCCATTACCACGGTAGCGGCGCAAACGGTATATGAAGTGCAAGGTGTGAATACGCGTGCACAATTAGCCACATTAGAGCGCTGTTTACAAAAACAAAACGCAGAAAAAATACTCGCACAGGGTGTTAGCCTGCTTGATCCAGCTCGTTTTGATTTACGTGGCGAATTAACGGTAGAACCAGAAATCACCATCGATTGTAATGTTATTTTTGAAGGTAATGTCAGTATTGGCGCCGGCAGTAGCATTGGTCCCTATTGTTTGATCCGTAATGCTACCATTGGCAAAAATGTAACTATAAAATCTCATTGTGTATTAGATGGTGCAATGATTGCTGATAATTGTGTTATTGGCCCATTTGCACGTTTGCGCCCAGGTACACAATTAGCAGAAGATGTAAAAATTGGTAATTTTGTCGAAACGAAAAAAGCCAATGTGGGCGTGGGAAGTAAAATTCCGCATTTGAGTTATGTCGGTGATGCCATCATTGGTACAGACGTCAATATTGGTGCTGGAACCATTACCTGCAATTACGATGGTGTCGATAAACATCAAACCATTATTGAAGATAATGCATTTATCGGTTCCAATAGTCAATTAGTGGCTCCAGTTAAAATTGGTACAGCCGCTACTGTCGGTGCGGGGACCACAGTACGCACGAATGTGCCCGCGCATGCGCTCGCCATCAGCGACGCGCACCAAAAACATATCGAAAATTGGCCGCGTAAAAAGAAGAAAGAAAAAGAGCGGTAACATAGATTGTTTACGTATATTAAACGGTCTTTATTCTTCTAACGAAATAGTAAAACGATATTAATATTTTTCTTATATACAAAAAATAAACTTTAATTATAGTTAATGTCGAATTATGCTATCACTTTGCGAATCATAGCGATACTTTTTCTATACACACCATGCAGAATTGCTAACAATAAATAAGTTTGTCATCACGTTTTTTGAAAACAATATTTTTACTATCTAATTTACTTTGTAAAAGAAATATTGCTTTTATTAAAAAGATGTACCATATTAAAATTGCGTAAATTAGAAAATCAAAATAGGGAGATAATTATGAATAGAGCACAAGAAGAGCATAACGATGCTGGAACATCAACTATTGGTTTTCAAGACCCAGCTACTGATTTAATTAATGAGCTTAATGCTAATAATATTCAAGATCTTGACCGAACAAATCTGGCAATATTTTTAGATGATGAAAATTCTCTAACACGCATAATTGAAGCTTTACGTACAAATACCTCAGTGAAATATATTGATCTTAGTGGTCATACCATTACCGATCAACTTGCACAGCAAATAGCCGGGTTATTAGCAGAAAACAAAGCTATTTTACGGTTAAATCTTAGTCATACCAATTTATCCCAAAATGGAATAAGAGTTATAGCTGAAGCACTTAGTTATAATTGTTTTCTATGTGACTTATATTTAAATGATAATAATATTGGTGATAATGGTGCCAGGCATTTAGCAGGGGCTTTACAAAAAAACAATTCAATTGTTCGTTTAGAGTTAAATAATACGGGCATATCAGATCAAGGTGCAAAGGATATATTGTCTGGTTTTCAAAAAAACACTAGTCTTTCTTTGTTGAATTTAGAAAATTGTCCAATTAGTATTAACGCTATTAATCATATAGTCCGCATAATCAATGCTCTTTATCCAGCGAGTAATTCCCCATCAAATCCTTGCCCACAAATTATTGCAACTTTACGTTTTCCAAATAATCCAGTTACTGAACGCATAACGCTTCGTAGTGGAATAACAAATGTGCGAGTCGACCCACGTCAAATTGCTTACTCAGGTATTGTGGAAGCAACAATAAAGAATACAAAAGAGGCAGTATTAAAATCTTTTAATGATGCAGAACAAAAAGCGGCTAGTAATAATCTGGTTCTATTAAGTGAAGCATTACACTTATATACTAAATGTGTACGATGGGTAAATTTATTAAATTCATTTGCTGAGCCAACGATTGATCTTGAACAGCTTATGTCAAAAATTAGGGGTACTTTATATGCCATACAAGCCCATGACGTAGCGAATGCGATGCAAATTAGGAGCAATATTGAACGGCACATTTTTCCTGATGAGCGCGATAGCCTGTTGCAAGTGGTATTAAAGAACGTGGATATTTCACTGAATCCACCGGCAGCTGTGCCAGTTAAACCAGTGGCCATACCGGCAAAGCCAGCCGCTGCAGTGCCAAGCCAACAAGACGAAAACGCTTTGATGAGAACGGTAATTGCTCAACCACAGTTTAAGTTAAATGTAACGGAAGTAAATAGATATTTACAAAGGATGATCAATGGCACTATTCAAGCCTCTTCTATAATCTATAGTGGACTAGTTGATCCTGCTGGACATGGCATTGTGCACACAATAATGTTAGCGTTACATTGTGCTGCACCCGCGGTACCATTAGGTGCGGGTATATTACTGGAAATACTTGCTGAAGCAGTTGATTCCGGCGATAAAAAGCAAATTGCGTATAAGCTTAGACGGGTTTCACAATTAGTACCCACAGGTGATCCAAGAGCTATAGGGGAATTTTCTGAAAACTTAGCATTAAAGATTATTGTTGACCATTTATCGCAAGTTTTAAATTTGAATCCGAACCCACAAGCTCAAAGCAGATTTCATATTCCAGCTATTATTAGAAAAATATTTAATGTGGCATTAGATAGACCGTTAAATGCATATGAAACACTAGCCAAAGAGTTACTTAAACCGCTGCTTAAACAAATAATGAAGCGAGATCAAGTACCTTATTATGTGCAAAATATTATACCAGATGACGGAAATAAATTTCTTAATATGTTGGCGGCTGCTTTGAGAAAACAACAATCCAGTAATGCTCCCATTGCGGTAACTCCATTTTGGAATCAACCTAGAGACAATACTCCACTACCACCAGCATTAGGAGGTCCTAGTCAAACTGTCACACCTCATAATTAAGAATATTTTTATTCATAAGTAGTCTAGAAATGTTGAATTTCAAATTGGCAGCAAACGCTTATACTACATCAATAAGGGATGTGGTTGTACGAAATCACAAAGCCCTTCTCAGCTAATAACTGAAAGGGCTTTCTATTTCTGTCATTGCGAGGGCGCTAACCAATAAACTCTCGCTCACAATTATCTATGCTGCCGTGGCAATCTCCTACTAGTACCAGCGAGTTGAAACAAGCTAGCACATCAGACATTATTATAATTAAAAAACCAAAAGGCAATAAACATGGATGATAACGAATATTACGTATACCTATTAACAAATAAATATCATAACGTACTCTATGCTGGTGTAACCAATGACATCACGCGAGGTATATATGAGCTAAAAATAAAATCCAAAAAGGATTTACCAATAAATTTAATGTTGACCGTTTAGTATTTTATGAAATCTATACTGAAATTGATTCTGCAATTCATCGAGAAAAGCAAATTAAAAGTTGGGCGCGATGGCGTAAAGATCAACTGATTAATCACTTTAATCCAACCTGGAAGGATTTATATGAAGAAATAGTTAAAGATGTAAATTGGATATGTGAGCATCTAGCGAGAAATTGCCACGGGCTGCATAGATAATAAAGTATTTTTACTCAGTGGTGCCGCCCTCGCAATGACAAGAGGTGGATGAAAACGACAACAGGATTAAGATTGATAATAAAGTACGAGAATTAAGATGAAGAAATCAAACCCTACGCTTCAATGAGTCTGTACACAATGAAATAAACTGATATTCTCATCAATGCAAAAATAATAACAATATAAGGAAATGTATGGCTAGATCTACATTTCCGCATGACTTATTTTTTCGCGCGTCAATGTCTAATGCTTCCGTGGCGCGCGAGTTTTTTAACCTCAAAAATAATTTCTAGCCACACAGTAATTTTATATATACTTTTCTATGCTACATTATTTACATAAAACATATCAACCCTTGAGCAAATTGCAGCAATAGATTATATTCAACCTTGGCTTAATACGGACATTTATACTATGAAAGCAATAACATTCAATGGAAAAATAGATATCAATATTAGATTTTTAGTTAAAATACTTATAATCGTTTTTTGTTTATCTTTAGCAGAATACACCTTTGCTCAACCCACTAATTACGAAAACCGCGTTGAAGACAACCACGCAATTCATATA
>CAYSGV010000117.1:0-8309 GCA_964430685.1 uncultured Gammaproteobacteria bacterium | reverse complement strand
TAGCTTCATTTATCACCCAAAATACCATTAATAATCTATTTGATTATATTGAAAATCTTCAGATACAAAAACAATTTGCAGCACTGAAAAAATGTTTTTGTGATTTACAAATCGTCGATATCGACGATTTGAAAAATACTTTTCCTGGATCAAAAAATTTCAACTTAAATGATACACACAAATTATTTTCATTACCGGAAATTCAGCAAATGCCATTGAGCAACAAACTTTATTATGCATTGTATCTATTACGTAATATTGCTGCTGATTTTTTTGGGTTAATAAGCTTAGAAACTGATTTTCTACATAATGTTCATCTATTAAATAATATTTTACAGCACGCAGGCCCATTAGTAGTCATTGGTAGATTTGGCAAAATCTATTATGAGAATGCGCCAGATGCTATGACATCGCAAGTATGTAATCAAACAATTTTTAAATGGGCACCTGGTAGTAACAAAATTGATGCCCGCAGTATGCATGATGTCATTATTGTTGGCATAAAAATTAATCATGATAATCCAGATGCATCATATGTATATTATGCAGATCCATTAGATGGTAGCACTGTCACCGGTGGTCGACCTTACTATGTCATGAGTTATAAAACGTTGCGCGAAGAATTATACTTCACCAACGCATGGCCGCTGCTGCGTGCCAAAAATGGCCCTTTACCTGGACTCTCGCCGCAATATGCTTATATTCTCGCCCCTGTTCAACCCGCTCCGCCGAATGATACTCCACCAATTCCATCTCTGACGTTTAGCTAAGGGTTCCAAAGTATAAGTCAGTCGGCTAAAAAACCTTCTACTTCTCCATTTATAAGCCGTGCACTCAAATTAGTTATTCTTAATTGTGCACGTTGGTTGTGTACGGCAATAGCTAATGCTTTCTTTTCGCCAACAATGATCACCAGTTTTTTTCCACGCGTCACGCCAGTATAAATTAAATTACGTTCTAATAATGTAAAATGTTGCATGGCGATGGGTATCACTACAGCTGGATATTCTGAGCCTTGGCTTTTATGGATAGTTGTTGCATAAGCTAAAGCAATTTCATCTAATTCATTGACATCATAAACAACTTCACGGCTATCAAAATTTATGGTTAATTCATTTTCATCTAAATCGATTGAACTGATGCGTCCAATATCACCATTAAATACTTCCTTATCGTAATTATTAACGGTTTGAATGACTTTATCGCCAGGTGAAAAGGTCCACCCGTAACGATTGATTTTGGGTTGGCTGTTCGCATTAAGTGCTGCTTGTAAACTCGCATTTAAGGCGCGGGCACCCAAACCACCACGATTCGTTGGCGTTAACACTTGAATATCATCAATTGGGTGCAAATGAAAACGGTTTGGAATTTTTTGCGTAACCAAATACATGACTTTTTGATGAATTTCTTCCGGTGTATCGGCAGGAATAAAATAAAAATCACTCAACTCGCCTTTCTTAACTGCAAGAGGCATTTTTCCTTCATTCAAACGGTGTGCATTGACAATAATGTGTGAACTTGCTGCTTGCCTGAAAATTTCAGTTAAATGAGCGGTTGGGATACACTTCGATGAAATAAAATCGATCAGTACTGCCCCTGGTCCAACGGATGGCAATTGATCCACATCGCCCACGAATAAGACACGTGCATGATCAGGTATAGCACGCAACAATTGATGCATTAAATAAAGATCAACCATAGACACTTCATCAATGACAATAAAATCAACCGGCAGCGGATTGTCTGCATTATATAAAAATTCACCATTCTTTGGTTTATAATTCAATAATCGATGAATGGTTTTTGCTGGGTAACTTGTTACTTCAGCTAAACGTTTGGCCGCACGTCCAGTGGGTGCACATAAGGTGACCGCAAATTTTTTCGCACGCATGATTTGAATGATGCTATTCACGATTGTCGTTTTACCCACACCTGGTCCACCGGTAATAATTGCGATTTTACTGGCTAGTGTTAGTTCAATTGCTGCTTTTTGACTCGTGGATAATTGAATATTTATTTTTTCTTCTACCCAGGGGATTGCTTTATTGCTGTCAATGATGGCTTGTGGAAGTGAATATTTTAGTAATCGCTGCACATGATTGGCTATATTTACTTCTGTATGGTAAAGCGGTGCTAAAAAAATACTGGGTTCATTGTTAATATCTTCAGCGATTAAGTTTTGTTGCATTAATTCATCAGTAAGTGCTTGATTTACAATTTCCTCAGGAATAGCTAATAATTGTGTGGCGCTAGCTATTAAATTTTGTCGCTTCAGTGCGCAATGACCTTCAGTTGACGCCAATTGTAAAACGTGTCGAATACCTGCTTGTGCACGTTGTACTGAATCAGCGCTAATTCCTAATTTTTGTGCGAGCTCATCGACTGTTTTAAAGCCAAAGCCATGTATATCTAAAGCTAAACGATATGGATTTTCACTAACGGTTTGAATAGCCAATTCGCCATAGGTTTTGTAAATTCGCACAGCACGCGTGGTACCAATACCGTGCGATTGTAAAAAAACCATAATGTTGCGCACCGCTTTTTGCTCTGACCATGCTTGGATAATACGCTCTTTGCGCATTTTACCAATTCCGGCTAATTCACTCAGACGCTCGGGTGTTTGCTCAATAACGTCGAATACTTGTTCACCAAATGCTTTAACCAATTGTTTGGCAAAATGTGCACCAATTCCCTTAACCATCCCGGAACTTAAATATCTTTCGATACCTTCTAAAGTGCTTGGTGGAATTGCACGCAATTGTGTGGCTTTAAATTGCATGCCATGGGTTTTATCACTTATCCAATTACCCAAAGCCTCAATATATTCACCAGCGGTAACCGTGGCCACAAAACCAGTGACGGTAACCACATCACGGTGTCCAGGCGCTTTTACGCGTAACACACAAAAACCATTTTCAGGATTATGAAAAGTCACGCGTTCAATGCTTCCCCCTACCCTTTCTAACGAGGATTCTGTCAAACATTGTGCATACTGAGTATGGTCCATTTAAATTTTCCGATATGAGCCATCAATAAGATTAATACATTGTCTACACAATAACCAAAATGAAGTATTTTGTCATGCATCAATTTATAAGCCTTGTAGTAATCATAGAAAATTAGAGTTATCTCCTTTGGCACATACGGCAACTTTCTGATTTTTATATTGAAATAACGTCGGCAAATCATTATAATATGATAAACTTCAATCTATAATAAAAGGTATCTCTACAATGAATAAAGCACCTGAAATCGATTCACAAAAACTTCAACTACTGGGTAATATCATCCAAGAATTAAATGCCAAGTATGTGATTGCTCCAGATGTTGGACTAGATTTTAAACCACTTACATTCGAAAATATAAGTGAAGGAATTTTAAATGGATCCCAAACAACATGGGAAAAATTTGTCTATACTCTAATGTTGAATGCGGCAAGAGATATTGTAATTGAAACTTGCGCACGATTAAAACCTTCAGAAAAAGTTGCATTACAACAGCAAGTCGATGAAGTTTCACATTCAGCACTATTAGCATGTATCGCCTCTTCTGGATATTGTGGTTGTAGTGAATTAAGCCAAATGGCTGTAAATGAATTATTAAAGCATCGAATAACACCAATTCATCAAGCAATGATTTACGATCCAAAAGATCTTTGCATAAATCATGTTATTTTACTTATCGATACACATGCGCCTGTCACACCGTTTACTCGGCCATTGCAGCAGGTAACGTTTGACCCACGCACAATCGCGGTTGATCCATACTTTGGTTTCGCAGGAAGTTTTATTGACTATCTTAAACATCCAAAGTTTTTAGCATGGTTTAAACGACCAATAGATCAGTTAATGTGCAGGGAAATTATCGCTGTTAGTGAATATAATAAACATACTACTCAGGCAGTTAATGATCAAATTGTCATTATTAACCGATATACTGCACCATATTTTCAACTATTGCATCGCCTATATCAATTAGCGAACTTTGGCGTTTTTGATCCAAATATGTTTGTTCGTACAATTAAACCGAGAGACCTATCCAAAGCAACTAAAGTGATTCCAGAAAATGAAGTGGTTGAGTTAATATGTATTGAAATGAGCCGGATCACTGAAGTGGAAGGATGGCGTTATGATTGTGCAAGTCAAACAGCATGGTTAAAGGCTGCTCCAGAGAAACATAGCATTATTCGCAAATATCTTTCGCATCTTGGTTTTCAGGTAAACGAAACGCGCACACAAAAAAATAATTTATCTGCTATAACCGTAAAGCCAATATCATTAGCTATGCTGCACAGAATACCAGCATTTAAACATGGTCAGCACGCTTTAGAACAAACATCGGTTAATGCATCTGCTAGCCAAACAATAGTACCTGAAATTGTGACAGAACAAGTTCGACCCACACCACAACCAAATTACCAACCTGTTTTTGCAGCTGCAAACAATGCAATAAGATCTCAACAATCAACTTCAATTCAACATAAAGCTCAATCACAGCAAGGTTAATATGAATTCAATGTAAGGAATAAAATGCAAATCAGAAAAGAACCTGTAATCTACAAACATTTGCAAACGGGTGAGCAATTGTCAGAAGATGAATTTGCCCGCCGGAAACAAGAAAAGCGTTTAGCGCCAGGAAATTACCATGTATTTGACCGCTACGAAGCAGTCAATAGACTTGAATTTATTATGCCCAATCCACCCAATACACGAGAAGAGTGGCAGAAATTCAATGATACCATTATAAGTATTTTACGCATTATTATGGCCAATCTAAATAATCTGCAGTCAGTAAAAGAACAATTATCCGCCATAATTCAAAGCGACCCTAGAATGAAGTGGATGATCATAGCAACACTGCTACCTGAGCCAACCGTAAATAATGAATATATTTTAACCAAAGCTGGTACGAATGACTTAACAAAGACTTTTAATCATCCAATACGTTGGAATAAAACACAATTACAATTAATTTTTAACACGCTGGTAGATTGTGGTGCGGAAGTAAATACTGCAACTATTTCGCAATACCCTTTTAATAAATTTAAAACATTGCTAGAAGCTCTTGGCTCAAGATTAAATGATCAACAAATTGCTACTTATGCATTATGGTCAAGACAGTTTGATGGACCTGCATTGGATCAACCAGCAATTGAATGGTTAGTTAAATCCGGTTTAGATAGTAACTGTGCAGAATATATCAAAGGACGAACGATACTCCATGATTTGTCAGTACGAGAAGCTCCTGGAACACATTACATAGTAGCGCTACTGTGCATAGCAGTTTTTAAAGCTGACTTTTGTCGCCAAGACAAAGCACTAAATACACCACTCATGCTTGCAGTGAGAAGAAGAAATGTTGATGCAGTGAATGCCCTCTGTTTTCTTACCAGCAGAAACATCGCATTTGGCATAAATACACCAGATCGTTTAGGTCGAACACCATTAATGATGGCTGCAGCACTTGGTTGTTTAGAAATTGTTGTTAAATTACTTAGCGCCGGCGCAGATCTTAGTTTACGTGATCCACAAGGAAGGGACGTATTTGACTATGTAAACTTCACACCTGAGCAAACTGCTGAATTACTCAATACGATCTTTATAGCACCCGAACGACCATTAACCGCCAAACGTACCTGGCTACAAGCGGATGATATACACCAATCGTTACTTGTTAGTGTAAACCCAGATGGCATAACTGAGCGTATTTGTCTGAATCGTGCCAATTGGCAAAAAATTCAACCCTGGTTACAGCAAATTAAAACAAGCAACCCACAACTATATGAATGTGTGCTCAGTCAATTCCTGCCCGTTATAGAAAACAGGGAACCAGAAGTATCTGTTTTACAAAGTTGCTTTACAGAGCGACCACGCATAGCCAAGCAATTACATGTCGTACGAGCAGACTCATTACGCGAAGCTTGCGCGTTGGGTCTAACGGATAGAGTTAAACAATACTTAACATCTGGCGCCAACCCTGATGAACAGGATGCTAAACTACGTACTGCGTTGCATTTTGTAGTCATGCGGCCGGAACTTGTTGAAAAAATCCGCAAAGAAAAAATGCCTGAGCGCTCATTAAGCGAGTGCATGAAACAACATGTTGCAGTGGCACGATTGTTATTGGATGCGGGCGCTGATGTATTACGTGTAAATAGCATGGGTAATTCATCTTTTGATCTGGTAATGCGTGATTTAAAATCAACTACCGAAGCCGCAGATACACCTGATAATACATTAGCTAAAAAAACAACTTTTGATCTAGTACAATTATTAGCACAACCTTTATTTAAGCAATTAAATGAATTAATGGGCTTACAATTCGTTGAACAACATACCGCCGACTGTTGGAGTTTTCTATATAAAAGTAATGTGCAGCAATTTGGCATCAAACTATTCAGCAAATTAGAAAAGAACCATCAAGCCTGGTTTTTAAACAAGTTAGCTAGCAAAGCAATCACTAAAAACATAATACTAACTATAGAGTTTGTTGATGATGATAAAGATCCAAAATATTGTTACTTATGGATAAAAAATGCTGATGAATTATTAAAAGAAGTTTACCAACCTAAGATAGGCAGTGCGAATTTAGGTAGAACATTGCCAGTCACAGGACCATAATCTTCTTAGAAATTATGCTTAGTCACAATTACTGGAGTTTGATTAGCATTACTGACAGGAGAAAGTTGTGTAGCTTGCACAGGATTACTGCTTTGCATTTCTTGCACAATCTTTTGTACAGCCTCTGTGCGATTAGTACTTTCACTAATTGTTTTTACTTGTGTTTCAGAAAGCGTTTTTGCATGTTCAATGGAAATTTGACGTTGAATCAGAAGCTCATTTATGTCTGGGTGAGACAAATTTCTTTCTTCACGTTTTTCTAATTTACCAACTTCGCTTTTGGTTAATAGTCCTTGCTCAACTAACTTTTCCAATGGCGATTTTTGTAAGTCGCTACTACTTGCCACACCCATTTGTCCTAACATTGATGTTGTTGAACCACCCAATTCACTGCTTTGTGTAAGGGTATCACGAAACTGTTGTATCGCTTTTTGCTTTTCTTGCACTGTCATTTTTTTATATTCTTCTAGGCTTGGACAAGGCAGCTTACCTAATTCTATTAAGCCTGTGTAGTACATATCAACAAGTTGTTCTTCTAATTTCCCAGCCAGTTGTTGCCGTTTCATTGAATCTGATAGATCAACAAAACTAATAGGTACACCTCCATGGGTTACGCGTGGATCTAAATCATATTGTTGTCGTGTTTCACCTTCATTTTTAATCGCAGCAAATTCTTCTAAGGGTGCTTTTACGCCATAGAGTATTTTAAGTTCATCTCGAGCAGAAACTGCACGTACATTCGTTCCGGCTAATGCATGACTCAGATGATCTAATTCATGATCTAAACTAAGCGAGCGCGGTGAATAAATATAGCACGGTAGTCCAGCCGAATTTCGTCCAACTTTAATAGCCACTTGGTCTAGCGCTAAAAGATTTGGGTAATAAACATCTTGTGCCCAACCTTCTCTAAGTTTAAATGGTTTAGATAGATTGTTCGCTGCAAGGGGGAAACTTTCTTTCAAAGCTTTCATATAGGTCATAAAATCTGCTTTCTCTTTACTGACCACAGGAGCATCACTTAGCGTTACATCTTTATAATCTTCATCTGGTTTAGGCGAATACATTGCTGTACCACCTTTTGGGGTAATGCGTATTTTGTCGTTTGGTGACTTTTGCTGTCTCAATTGATAGTTTAAAGTTACTATATGGTCAATGCCGCTTGGTGTTGCAAACATTTTTAATATATCTGATTGATAAGCTAAAAGCACCGTCTTATCTTCCCGCTCAGCCGCTTGTTTCTTAGTCTCTTCATTTAAAGTAGTAGGATGTCGTTCAGCCATATGTGCTCGGCTAATGAACTCGTTATAGGCATCTCGATAAGCTTGCGCATTCACTTTTTGCTCTGTTGGTAAATATCCTTGCCAAAATTTAATTTGCTCATTAGTGTCAAGCTGTAAATATTGTTCAACTATTGCTCGATGTTGTTGATCCGTAGCATCCAGTTGCCTACCATGATGTTCAACAATAACTAGAAATTGTACTGGATCTACTTTTACGGGATCAATTACTGTTAATGCTTGTTCAAATTCATTAATCTGCTGAATTTCTTTTCTTTGCAAGGCTTGTGCTTGCTCACCTAAAAGTTCACCTTTAGATTTTTCTGTACTCTTATCCATTACTATTCACCAAATAGTTGCTTCTCTCTTATTAAGAATAGTGTAAAAACGAAGCAAATTAATGATAAATATA
>CAYSGV010000116.1:0-8447 GCA_964430685.1 uncultured Gammaproteobacteria bacterium | reverse complement strand
GTGAATTGGCTACGGCTTGTACCAGTAAAGCATGGGTAAAGTTAATAAATGCTTTTCCGGAGCCAACAATTTGATCAATGCCAATATCGGTAAAGCTACCTAAAATAACCTGTGCCGTCGCATGATCCCCGGATATGGAGGATGGTAGCTGATTGCTGCTAACCGCTGGGCATGTATCCATGGGGTTGCTTTGAGGGGGGCGAAAGAGCAGTTCGTAGCCATATATATTTAATTGCGCATCATATATTGCTTGTTTGGCAAGCAGCACGGTTTCCATAGGGTATTCCCAAGCCTTAAAGCGTCGAGCGAAGAGTAAATTTCTTGCTAATTCTAGAAGAGGTTGGTTTAATATTCTACCCAAGTCTATGAATTGTGGAAAAACATTTTGTTTTAGCTTACTAATTCCGGCTGAGAATATTAGTGTAGCCTTGCCATTTTCCTCTTTCGGTTCTTTACCAGGAGAGGTTGGGGTAAGGGTATAACATAAAATTAAATAACGATTATGCTTAAAGTCAATAACTTGTCATATACACGTACAGAGCAACCGCTTATTGATCGGGTTAGTCTTGCCCTGAACCCGGGCGAATCGTTGTTCATTGGCGGTAAAAATGGGGTCGGTAAAACAACATTAATCAAACTGTTAAGCGGCTATCTGGCTAACCGACACGATCCAATTTATTGGCAAGAGCAACAAATTCATCATTGCTGGCCAGATTATTGCCAAGCTAGGATTTATCTGGGCCATGAAGCCATGATTAACCTGCAGCTGACTGTTGCAGAAAATATTGAATTCTTTAGAGCAATTGTGCCAAATCAGCGTTCAATCACTAACCAAGAAGTCATTGAGCAACTTGGTTTGCATCATATGGCATCAATCAAAGCCGCACAATTATCTGCCGGGCAACGTAAAAAATTGGCATTGGCTTATTTAATACTTTCAGCGGCAAAACTTTGGTTGTTGGATGAACCTTATGCAGCGCTTGATATTGTTGCACAACAATGGTTAACAGGTTTGTTACAGCAGCATGTGGCGGCGGGCGGAATGATTATTTTAACCGCACATCAACCTATTGAATGGATCACAACGGCAACGTATACATTAATAGAATGTAAAGTAGTAAACGCATGGTCGTAAAACAAAAACCAGTTCTTCTTATATTACTAAAGCGAGAATTATTATTATATTTTCGTGCACCCACTTTATTAATTAATCCATTATTGTTTTTTTTATCAGTGTTAATCATCTTTCCATTAGCATCAATCATGCCGATTCAAGAATTAAATCTAAATGCGCCAGCAATGATTTGGTTGGCTTGCTTATTGGCTTCACTATTATCATTAGATGCGATTTGGCGCGATGATCAAGCGCAAGGCATTTTGACACAATTATTATTAAGCCCAACGCCATTTTATTATACGGTAATTAGTAAATGCGTTAGCCACTGGTTGATGACAGGTTTACCCATCATGTTATTAACACCCATTGTCGCTTTATTGTATGCATTACCGTTAACGACAATTTCTATTATATTAATAACGTTGTTGATCGGCACTCCCTTGATTAGTTGTTTGGGGGTAATGATCGCGGCAGTGACCATGACAACCAAACAAAACCATATTATGTTACCGATGCTTTTATTACCGCTTTTAATACCCACATTGATCTTTGCCACATTAATCATAAATCATGCTGGGCAAGGATTTGTGGTTGAACATGAAATAATTTTGTTTTTAGCATTATTGATTTTAACCTTAACACTTGCGCCATTCGCAACTGTGGGCATTTTAAAATTGACCGTGGAGTAAACTGTGTTCACAAATATTCATCAAATGCTAGCGTTGCCAAAATTTTATAGTTTTAGCGGAAAGTTGCTGCCGTGTTTATTTCTATTAACCGCTGGTTTATTTTGTTATGGTATTTTCGGTGCTCTATTTTTAGCACCAGCAGATTATTTACAAGGTGAAGGCTTTAGGATGATTTATGTGCATGTCCCAAGTGCGTATTGCTCCTTAGCCGTTTATAGTATAATGGCTGTCGCCGCATTATTAACTGTGGTGTGGCGCATCAAATTGGCACAACTAATCATAAATGCATGTTTACCCATAGGCGCACTGTTTACTTTTTTAGCGCTCATCACTGGAGCCATTTGGGGGAAACCGATGTGGGGCACTTGGTGGATTTGGGATGCACGTTTAACTTCTGAACTCATATTACTATTTTGGTATTTATTGGTGATGGGTTTTCAGTATGCGGTGCCAAATAAACAGAATGCTAATTTGTTGACGGCGATATTGGTGCTAATTGGTGTTGTTAACTTACCCATTATTCATTTTTCGGTCATTTGGTGGAATACATTGCATCAAGGGCCAACGCTTACTCGTTTTGCTATGCCAGCCATTGATATGCAAATGTTAAAACCTTTGCTGGTGATGATTGCTGCAAGTTTTAGTTATTGTATGTTAATACTTTTGTTAAAGCTGCGCAGCGAAATTTTATGGCAAGAACGAAATAAGCAATGGGTTAAAGAATCTATTTAAAGAGACAAAATATGATCATTGAGCAACTAACAACTTTAATAACCAGCAAGCATGGTAATTATCTCCTGTTGAGTTATACAGTTTTTTTATTGAGTTTATGTATTTACCTTGCTAAATCGTTAATTAATTATCAGGCAATAAAAAAATCTTGTAAAAAATATCTGTTAGAAAAGGTGCAAGTGCAACATGACGCCGCTCCATAAAAAAAGATTAACCGTTACGTTGTTGTTAGGTATAGGTATCGGTATTGCAATCACGCTAGCGTTATATGCCTTAAATAGTAATATAAATCTCTTTTATACACCAAAGCAGGTTGTCGAAAATTTAGCCCCCATTAATCGAACCTTTCGTGTTGGGGGCATGGTAAAGCCGGGTAGTGTCGTGCGAAACCGCAATAATTTGTGGGTTAAATTTACCATTACAGATTACCATTCGGATGTAGTGATTTGGTATCGCGGCATTTTACCGGATTTGTTTCGTGAGGGGCAGGGAATTGTGGCAGAAGGAAAATTAAATCAACAGCATGATTTTATTGCCGCACAAGTTCTTGCCAAGCATGATGAAAACTATATGCCACCAGAAGTAAAGTATGCATTGGCAGCAGCACGGGAGAAAAAGCAATGATTCCGGAACTAGGCGCATTTTCACTCATTTTTGCTGCTTGTATGGCGATGATAACCATTCTTTTTGGTTTTAAAGCAGTTCATACGCAAAACATCAATCATTTGCAAATTGCTAAACGTGCAGTATGGGTACAAGCTGGTTTTATTTATTTAAGCTTTTTTTGTTTAGTCGAAAGTTTTATTAGCAATAATTTTACCGTTACCTATGTTGCAAATCATTCTAACTCATTATTACCTTTATTTTATCGCATTGGTGCAACGTGGGGCGGACATGAAGGCTCGTTGTTGTTGTGGATGATCTTACTAATCACGATGAATCTATTGTTTTGCTGGCAAGCGCGTTCATTACCCAATGAAATTTCTGCTCGTGTACTCGTTATTTTATCATTCATTAGTTTAAGCTTTTTATTATTTACAATACTTACTTCTAATCCTTTTGCGCGCGAGTTAGTAAATATACCTGCAAATGGACGAGACCTTAATCCACTATTACAAGATCCTGGTTTAATTTTACATCCGCCTATGTTGTATTTAGGCTATGTGGGCTTTGCTTTAACTTACGCTATTGCCTGTGCTGCATTATGGCGTGGCTGTTTTGATAGCCAATGGGCAAAAATAATGGAACCATGGGCACTTAGTGCTTGGTGTTGTTTAACCTTAGGCATTACGATGGGTAGTCTGTGGGCTTACCGTGAACTCGGTTGGGGCGGTTGGTGGTTTTGGGACCCTGTTGAGAATGCATCGTTTATTCCTTGGCTAATGGGTACCGCTTTAATTCATTCATTACGTGTGGTTGTTAGCCGCGGCTTGTTTAAAAGCTGGGCATTACTATTAGCGATACTCGCATTCTCGTTCAGCTTATTAGGAACATTTTTAGTGCGCTCGGGTGTTTTAACAACGGTACATGCTTTTGCCAATGATCCCAGTCGTGGTGCTTATTTATTAATCTTTCTAGTGGTCGTAATAGGCGGCGCGCTAACACTTTATGCATTACGTGCCAATACTTTGTCACAAACACGTGAATTTTCCTGGCTATCACGCGAGTTTTTACTATTGATTAATAATGCACTATTGGTAACAGCAGCACTGACTATATTAATTGGTACACTTTATCCACTGGTACTTGATACTTTAGGCCTAGATAAAATTTCAGTTGGTGCCAGCTATTTTAATACCGTCTTTATACCCATTATTTTAACGCTGTTAATATTTGCTGGCATTGGACCTATGATGTTTTGGAAAAACACAAAATATCAGCGTATAAATGCGCGATTGCTGTGGAGTTTAACGATTACGGCAATATTCATGTTTTTTATATGGTATAGCTTAAAATCACTCAATGATATTTTAGCGATTTTTGGTATAGCCTGCGTTTTATGGATATTGGTTACATTATTTATTAATACTAAAGAACGTTGGCAAAAATTAGCGAAACATAAACGATTAACTTCACTATTTTTGGTCATTACACCAATGACGATCGCACATATTGGCTTAGCCTTTTGTGTATTTGGTATTACCATATCATCTGTATATTCGCTTGAACAACAAGTACGCATGCAACCTGGAGATAAGTATCAACTCGGTAGTTACAGTTTCTATTTTCACCATTTACAAAATATTTCGGGAGCAAATTATCAAAGTACAGCAGCTTATTTTACGGTCACGCATCCACATGAAATAAACCCGGTACATTTAATAGCCGAAAAACGTAATTATTTTATTTGGCAAACCACAATGACTGATGCTGCTATTGATGCGGGGTTATTGCGCGATATCTATATTGCACTTGGTGAACCACTTGATAATCAGCAAACATGGTCAGTGCGGTTGTATGTCAAACCATTTGTACGATGGATTTGGTTTGGTGGCTTAACAATGTTATTCGGTGGTCTATTAGCACTCTTTACACGCATTCGATTGCAACGACCTAAAGGATAATAATATTATGAGGAAATTATGTTTCGCTTAACACGTTTTGCGATACCGGCAGTAGTATTTTTAATTATGGTTTTTTTCCTATGGAGAGGTTTAAATGTGGACCCACATCTAATACCTTCCGTATTAATTAATCAACCTGTGCCAAAATTTACGCTACCAACCTTAGAAAATCCTGCGCAAAAGCTGACGCAGAAAGCATTTTATGGACAGGTTTCAATATTGAATGTTTGGGCTTCGTGGTGTAATGCATGCCGGGAAGAACATGAATATTTACTGCGTTTATCACATACACCTGGTGTCGTGCTTTATGGCTTTAATTATAAGGATGATTCGGCACTGGCTAAAAAATGGTTGCAAAAATTGGGTAACCCTTATAAAAGTGTTGCCGTGGATAGTGATGGTAAAACGGCAATTGATTTTGGTATCTATGTTACTCCGGAGACATTTATCATTGACCAACAAGGTAAAATTCGCTACCGTCGTGTGGGAGCAATTAATGACACGGTTATGCAATATGAAATTAAGCCAATAATTAAACGTCTACAAGGAGTTGAAATTACATGATTTCTTATCTGCCCAGCCTTAAAAAGCTAGTGACAACGTTAATATTGGCGTGTGTGTTATTATTGCATCTTAATGTTTTTGCCGAAGCTAAAGAGCTATATGCATTTTCAACGAATACACAGCGTAAGCAATTTAATCATATCACCCAGCACCTCCGTTGTATGGTTTGTCAGAATCAAACACTAGCTGATTCAGAAGCGCCCCTTGCACAGGATTTACGGCAAGATATTTACAAACAAGTTAAAGACGGTAAAAATAATGATGAAATTGTAAATTATGTGACATCTCGCTATGGTGATTTTGTTTTGTACTCGCCACCTTTTAAACAATCTACCTATCTACTTTGGTTTTTCCCTTTGTTAACAGTAATTATCGCAATGCTCATATTGGTTTTTGTTAAACTACGCGCACAAAAATTAGCGAAAAATAAAGATGAATAAATTATTTTATTTTTGGTTTGCCCTAGGTTTTATTTGCTTTTTAGCAACACTAATCGTGGTATTTCCTATAACTGGTTTTGTGCGAGAAAATGAGCCAGGAGTATTTCGTAAGCCTAATTACTTATCTACACTGTTTAATAAAAAAGTAATTTTGCTTAGCGGGATAGTAACACTTGCTGCATTAGTTGGTTATTATTACCTAGGTGCTAGCCAAGCTTTATTCACTTATTATGCGCGTTTGCAACAAAAGCCAAATGAAATGAGTAGTGAAGTAATAAAAAGTTACGGCACCCCTGCAGATATCACCAAAAAAATGCGGCAAATTTTGCAAAAGAATCCTAATAGTAGCGAGGGTTGGTATTTATTGGGCAGACTCTATTTTAGTCAAAGCCAATATTCTGATGCCAGTCATGCATTTGCATTTGCCTATAAGCTTGCGCCAACTAATTTGAATATTTCTTTTCAATATGCACAATCGCTCTATTATGCAAACCATCAAAAATTAACGCGACGCGTAAACAATTTGCTTAATGAAATACTTGAAGCTGATCCACAAAATTACGCTGCCCATCATTTATTAGCGCTAGCAGCTTACCATCAACATCATTACAAACAAGCCATCGAACAATGGACTATAGCCTTAGCCACGATGCCAGCCGAAAGCGATGAAACCACCATGATTCGCAAAGCCATTGCTCAAGCAAAAAAAGAGGCCGGCGGCCAGGAGTAGGGTAGAGAGGTGTTGGATTTCGCCCGGAGGGCTCTATCCAACCTACGATAAGTAGGGTGTCCACACATCATGTGTTATTCTCTTCGTAGGTTGGATAGAGCCCTCCGGGCGAAATCCAACATATATCATTCGTTCCCTATATTTTCATTAAGTATAATGTTTTTCTTGCTCCCCCAATCTAATGTATAAATAGCCTCTTGTACATATCGATGGAAACTTGAATATTCCCACTCAGCCGGAGCATGAACATATCCATGTTTTACGGGATTATAGTGTATATACTCAACATGGCTGATAAAATCTTGTTCACCTCGTATTTGGTGTTCCCAAAATCTCTTTTGCCATAACTTATATTCATTTTCATCATTGAGTTTTGCATTTAAGCTTGAAAATATTCTAGTAAAGTTACTTTTGATTAATCTCCATCGCATAGAATAATTTGTATCATTCGGTGGTAGTGTCCAAATACAATGCAAGTGATCTGGTAATAATACAAACGCATCGATGCTAAACGGGTGTCGAAACTTTACGTGTTTTATAACTTTTTTTAGAAGATTAATGTTATTTCTATCATTAAATAGAAATTTGCGTCTATACGTGACTAATGTAAAAAAGAAAGTGCCGCCGTATAATTTACTACGTCTATAATTCATAATTATCCTTTTTAAATAATATAAATTATTATATTTAAGTTATTGTTGTTAGAACAATATACCTTAGTGCGGTGGCTATGCTTATTGGATAGAGCCCGCAGGGCGAAATCCAACAGTATGATCTAAGGATCACAAATATAAATACATAGTTATTGATTAAGCAGCCATTTAATTAATGTGCTTCTCAGAATAGCATGCCCTGAGAGGGTCATAAACGTGTTTTCAATTATAGCAAAAGGATTAAATAGCTGCATTTCAAATTCGCCTGCAGGAAATTTACCTTCGTGAAAATGTGCGCAACGAATATCTTTATAAAGTATTTCAATTTGTGTTTGCGATACATTAGGAAAACATTCTGTAATTACAGTTTTAATTTTGTTTTTGACATCTTTAGTATAATCACCTTCCGCAATTAGCGCATTAATAGCTACAACCCCATATGCTAATGCGGCACTTGGAAAATTAGGTTTTTGTATTTCAGAGAATTGTAATTGTGCAGCTGCATTATTAAATTTTTCTTTTTTCTCAACAGAAAGATTAGTTAGGGCGTTGAATAAATCAACGATATCATTAGGCAATTTAAGCGTATCGCCTAAATTATAAAATAAATATTCGATGCTAGTTCTATCAACTACTCTAAATTGGCCTGGGTTGTTAATATAGGGTTGAATAGTGTCAAAACTATATCCAAGCGGCACGCTTTCGCATCTGATTTCAGTATTTGATTTTTGAACATAGGCTCATCTATATTGAGAAGCATGCCTTAGGTACTGAATATTGTGCGTTATATCATATGAACCAACTTCATATAATCCAATCCCTAAAAATAATGATAACATGCTGGCATATTTTTTTGCTTTTAATCGGGCTTTTTCTTGTGCTAACGGAACTGTTTCAGCAGTAGTTTCTAAGTAAAGACATATCACTTGTTCGACATTGTCAGGCATTCCACCTAACA
>CAYSGV010000115.1:0-8506 GCA_964430685.1 uncultured Gammaproteobacteria bacterium | reverse complement strand
CAACCAGTGTGCAACATGGGCGTGCCAAATATATTGCTAGTGAAGCATTGAAAAAAGCAGGCAAAAATGCAGATGAGACAAAATTTGTAACAGAATTGTTCAAACAAAGAACGGAATATGTCAATAATCTACGTGATGTGGCACAACAGACAAAAGAAAGTATTACCCAAAGATATGAGCGTGAGCAAAAAGCAATTCTGGAAGAATTGGCGCAAAAGCCAAAAACAATTCCATCGCCCGAGGTGAAACGCCATAGTCCTTAAACTTGTAGCAAGCCTACATCCTAATGCTTTAATTTAAATAAAATGAAATTCTAATAGTGATAGGATGCTATTGAGTTCTTTAAAACTGATTAACTGCCCAATCTACTTTCTTATTCAACTAGTTTTTTTTTGGGGATAGGCCTTTGTCGGATTTCACTTCGCTCTATCCGACCTACTAGAATTGAATGGTACGATTTAACAGTTTTTTCATCTTAGGTAATTTAACTATTTGTGAATGCACGGAACTCACTCCAAACTCAGATGTATTAAAGATCTTGTATAATGGGTACGGTATTACACATCGCCCAAGAGATAGATGGATAATAGATTTTGGTGTCTCAATACCTGAAGAACAATCTTGCTTATATGAACTACCATATCAATATCTGGTTACGCATGTTAAACCCAATCGAATGAAATTAAAAGCTACATCAACTAGATTAAACTGTGCTCATAATTGGTGGATTCATGAAAGGCCAAGGCCCGAGTTAAGAGCCGCAATACATTCTTTAAAAAGATTTATTGTCACACCTAAAGTGTCAAAGTATAGAATTTTTGTTTGGCTGAGTAAAAACATTATTCCTGAATGTTCTCTTTTTACTATTGCACGAGATGATGATACGACGTTCGGAATATTACAATCAAGATTCCATGAAATTTGGTCATTAAAGTTCTGTAGTTAGACTGGCGTTGGAAATGATCCAGCTTATACACCAACTTCAACTTTCGAAACATTCCCTTTTCCAGAAGGATTGTCTCCTGATATCCCTGCTGCTAAATATGCTGATAACCCTAGAGCAAAAGCGATTGCTGAAGCAGCTCGTAACCTTAATGAACTGCGGGGAAACTGGCTAAATCCCCCTGATTTAGTTAAATTTGTCCCAGAGATTGTTTCACGTTATCCAGAAAGAATTTTACCAATTAATGCTGAAGCTGAAAAAGAATTAAAGAAACGGACATTAACGAACTTGTATAACAATAAACCTCAATGGTTGGAGAATGCTCATAAAAAACTCGATGATGCAGTTGCTGCTGCATATGGATGGGAGAAAAATATTTCAGATGAAGAGGTACTGAAGAGATTATTAGAACTTAACTTAAAAAGAAGTTCTGGATAAGTAGAATTTATCAAATTGTTTTGTGTCATTTATTTAATAGTGCGATTTTGTATCACTTATTGCATATTTAATGATGAGAATGATTCCAAAACATTAAGATGGATTTTTTCTGGATTCCCTGGTCTTCGGCCGTAGTGGCTTAGCTATCTATTCGTATATAACAAGCGGCCTTCGCCAGGGAATGACCTGGTTTAAGAAGAGCAAATGAGGCATAGTTACCAATTATATATCTTCACTAACTATCTCCTTCAGGGCTCCCACCCGGACGGGGTCTTTTCGCTGTGGGTTCAACACCTGGATCGGTTGGTGGTGCAGGTCTAGTTGTAGTTGGTGCTGGTGCGGGAACTAATAGTGAGGTAGGAACAGCAGCAGGAGTAAATACACCTAAGAAAAGAGATGGAGCAAGCGGTGTTTCTGCGGCTGTAATCTCAGTTTCTATTTTTCGACAAAGCGCTTGTAATGGCAGATAAGCAGCATGTTCAGCAGGGACATGACCCAATACTGATCTTAATCTTTCGAGTATTTCTCGTGTCCGTTTAAGAAGCGGTCCAAGTACTGTTATGACAGGCGGAAGTTCATCAACGAGTCCAACAGCTGCTAAATCTGGCAAGCGAGATAAAATTGTTTGGCATGCGCATTCTCGATGTGCCGCCTGCGCTACAGGAGCGTTAATAATTTCAATGAGCTTCTTTAAAGCTTCTTTGCGATAATTTAGTACTTGCGGCGCATCTTCAGGTTTCGGTTGCCATTCTTGTAATACACGCCCGCTACCCTGAAATTCCGCGCCTGGCGTTCGAGGTGGGCTTGTTGATGCAAGCGCACAACCAAGAGCCTCTATACCAATTAATTGACACTCTAATGGCATAGACAATGCTTTTTTAATTACATCTAATCGTTCTTGTGGCGCTTGTTCTGTACCAGAATTGTTCACATAAAATAGCTGTAAGAAGCGGGTTTTAACTTTTTCTTTTGTTAAACCTGCAAGGTGGCTAACTAAACTCATCATTAATAAAGTTGTATTTGCAAAAGTTGTTTTTCGGAAACAAAGTTTTTCGAATGTTAAAATTAAACTATCAATTCCTTGGCTTGCAATTGTAGCAAAGAGATCTTGTGGATTTTGCAATACGCGTTCAATTGAAGATAGCGTTGCAGCTGGATTAACTTCTGCCACAGCAGATAATAGTTGCAAACCTGTTATTGATTTTAGTGTTGAGGGATTGCTGAGTAAACCATTTTCAGCACACAAACTATTGGCAATACTTTGTGCTTCTGGTGAAAAATCAAGCCTTGCAAATTGATCACAGAAGGCAAGTTGCATATTTTGTGGCATATCCACAATCAGTTTCAATACATTGACTACGGGTGTATTTTTAATCCATTCAGCAGCTAAGCGTAGTGCCAGCGGTCGTGGTGCAACTGCTAGATCGTCTCGATGCGATTCTAATACGCCTTGCGAAATAAATACTTGTATAGCACTGTAACATTGAGTAGGTGCGACACCAGCAACAGTAGCGATGAATCGATAATCTTCAGCCTCACCTTGCTTCCAATTAAATTTATTGAATAACGCACAAACAGAAATAACATTTTGACCAACGGGATCTACGGATTTTCTACCCCACAATAATCTTTTCAATAGATCACTATCTTTAAGTTCTGCTACATTATCTTCAGGAGTAAAATGAGCATCCGCCATGAGTACTGCCATTTGTGGAAATCCTTGGGCAAAATCTGTGATACGTGTGAGATCATTCGTACGTAAATTTGGGTATGCTTGCGTCAACATTCCTTGAATAACGTCGTTAGTCTCTGGTACAAGACGAATAGTATTTGTGATACCACCTAAATCAGGATCATAATTCAAAGTTAATAATTTTAATTCAGAACCAATGTGCCCAACTTCTTTTTCAAGACGTCGATGTAAAAGAAGAGGACAATTGTCAATGACAACAATTCCGCTTAATCGACGTTGTGCCAAAGAAGTAATAAAAGGAAGGATGTCGGTGACTTCTTCTGCATCAATGTAAATAACGCTGTTACTTAAAGCTTTGGTGGAACCTTCCGATGGTGCATCACTCGGTCTAAATATTTCAAGCGCTAATCGTGTTTTACCAAGGCCTGATAAACCCACAATGCGGGCAACTCGTTGCGGTTTTGACAAATGGGTTCGCACAGTTTGAGCATGTGATTTTCTGATGTCACTTTGTACAAATTTAAACTTAACAAATGCTTGATATCCACTCCACCATTCCCAGGTAATAGCGCTAAGCGGTATCGGTTTGCCCACAAATGAATGAACAGCAGTTATAGCCGCGATATGTGTGTTTACCCATGCCACAATTTGATTAGCATCAATAATGAGTATTTTAGCAGTTGCTGCATATGCTTTTCCTGCCTCGGTTAATGCTTCTCTAAATTTTACGATGCGGTTATCAATTTGTTGTCGATTTAATGCTTTGTAATAAAAAAGAACGTAAGTACCATTCACATCGAGCACTTTTTCAACTTGTGGTTTTAATTTGTTAGTGGCGGCAAGAATTTCTTGTTTACAATCTGCGGGTTCAATGACGGTAGCTTTACACTGCCAAATACTTAAACGACTGGGAATATTTTTAGTATGTGTAGGCCCATCTTTCCATTCAATACGACCGTCTTCACCACCATCAGGTACATCTGTTTTTAAAGAAACGTGAATGAGGCAATCAGGCAGCTTATGACTATCTGCTTCAAGAAATAATAATCGACTCATTAAATCAGTTAGTTTGACATCATTTAAATGTTCTATATCATCTATGGTGACTTCAAATAAAGATCGCATAATCAACCCCTCAAATTATATGTAGCGTTATTTAAACATTTCATTACAGGGCAGAATGATTTTGTTTGACTAAGTAATTAAAACTATAGCAAATTGTGGTATAGAGTTTATCATACAACGATAAGATTTTCTATGCGAAGATTACCTACTGTTACTAATTTTGCAATAGATTCAAGAAACTATAAAATGGACGCTTAAGTATCAAACTAAAGAGGGTAATACCATGGCCGTTAAACTATTTACTGCTGGAAAATTAAGTCTTTTTTATAACAAACTATCTATGCCTATCGGAAACCCCGAAAAAGGGTTGCCGCTAGAAGATGAGGTTTGGGTAGAAAACGAAGAAGGAAAAGTAGCGAACAGTGGCATGTGGATCCATGGGCGTATGCTTCAGGCAGTATATGAATTTGGTCAAATTGTGCAAAGTTCACCTAATCCATTAGATTTGCAAGTTGCTATGCATAAGCTCTTAAATGCATTTGTCCAAAATCGCGGTTATTCATCGCTTAAGATTGCAGGTTTACTGAAATCTGCTCTTTGTTATAACGAGGCATCTGCAAGACAATGTTTAGCGACGCTACAGCAGGCGCGTGCTGAATGGGTAAATAGAGGCGGTATTGGGCCAAAATCTGCAGCGTCAGCTCCTGCCGCTGATGTTTCAGCTGCCCATCATTCTAATGATTCGAGCGATGGTGAGGCACTCCAAAGAGAAACTTCTGTATATCGGCATAAGATGCACAGCATGCATCATATGAATTCCGCGACAAAAAATTCTGTGCTTGAATTTATTGATCAAATGATCAGTTATATTCAAATCTTTTTAGGAAAGAGCTCGAATCATACCAATATACCGCGTACATCATCTATTGATGGTACAATTGAAAATAATCAAGTTACTGATTCATCAATTCAGCGACGGTTGTCAATATAAATTAGGGTATCATCCGCATATTAACTGTGGCCTCGGTGTAGCAGCACAGCACTGAGGTTACAACCTTACCGCAATTCCCAAGGCCATTTGTTTTCTTTTTCGCACTCTATTTTCATATTGGCTAAGATTTCTTTAATAGCATGAATGAGAAATTCGGTGGTGATAATATGATTTTCGTCGAGGCGTAGAAATTTCATTGTGCGGTGCTCATTCAGAAATAAAGATTGGCCTTGATGTACAGATATGCAGCGGCCGAATTGGTATAAAAAATCGATGTTGCTGAAGAATTGTAAGTATTTAATGATATCATCTTGTTGCAAAAATGTTGGGTCATTTTTAGCTAATAGATTAATAAGTACATCCAACTCTTGATAGCGCGCTGGTGTTGTCGCCACACTTTCTTCATTAAAGTTATTCAGTAAAATTGTTTTGGTAAGCGCATATATTTTTTTACCTTTATTTAATTCATCCCAATAAGCTTTGGCGTATTGGATAATATGATCGTTCTTTTCCCACTGATAAAAATAATATAAATCGATCAATTTAAATTCTTTGCGATAACTGTAAGATGTAATTAACTTCTTAAAGTTTTCTTGACGATTATTGGCAAAACGCAGGCTAGCCAGTTCGTCGATGTAACAGCACAAAGACAATAATACAATATCTAAATATTCATTATTGTTGCGTAATTTTTCTAGTTTACGTAAATGAACTTCTTTATCTTTGAAATAAGCATCAAGAAATGACTGGTTCATGTAATCTATTCCTTTTCTTACATACCCGAATAATTTGGACCATCGCCACCTTCTGGTGGTATCCAGACTATATTTTGCAAAGGATCTTTAATATCACAGGTTTTACAGTGCACACAATTTTGTGCATTAATTTGTAATTTAGGTTGGCTCGTTTGCGCATCGGCAACAATTTCATATACATTTGCTGGACAGTAACGTGTTTCTGGCGAATCATAAATTTTGTAATTAATGTCTATTGCAATGGCAGGACTTTTGAGTTGCAAATGGCAGGGTTGATTCTCAGCATGATTGGTGTTGGATAAATACACCGAACTTAATAAATCAAAAGTGAGTGTTTGATCGGGTAAAGGGTAATCGATAGGTTTGCATTTATCTTTAGGTTGCAATTGCAAATGGTCAAAATGATTTTTAAATGTCCAAGGCGTGCGATTACGAAAAACATAAGTATCAAGTGCTGCGTAACCTAAACCAAACCATAAACCTTTCTGAAAAGCCGGCCGAATATTTCGTATGGGAAATAATTCATCTTTAATCCAACTATTATAAATGTTTTGCTGAAATTCTTGTAAGTGTGTGTTGCTCCGTCCTTGTTGCAAGGCATTCGCAATGGTTTCAGCAGCAATCATGCCGGATTTAATTGCGGTATGTGAACCTTTAATTTTAGGTACATTCATAAATCCAGCGGCGCAGCCAACGATTAAACCACCTGGAAAACTTAAATTTGGAATTGATTGCCAACCGCCTTCGTTTAATGCACGTGCACCATAACCAATGCGTTTACCACTGCTTAAATGTTTTTGTATGACTGGGTGTGTTTTCAACCGCTGCATTTCTGCAAACGGATTTAAATAAGGATTTTGATAATCAAGCCCAACGACCAAACCGATGCTGATGCGATTGGGAGCAAAATGATACATAAAGGCGCCACCATAGGTTTGCACATTGAGTGGCCATCCCACTGTGTGCATGACCAATCCAGCATGGTGATTGCCACCTGGTACTTCCCAGAGTTCTTTTATGCCGATGGCGTAGGTTTGTGGTCGATTATTTGGCCGTAGCTTAAAGTGTTGGATGATCTGTTCACTTAAAGAGCCACGGCAGCCTTCCGCTAAGACAACATATTTTGCCAATAGATCAATCCCAGGCTGATATGAATTCGTCTGTTTACCATTTTTGTCTATGCCTTTATCGCCCGTGCGGATACCAATCACTTTATTTTGCCCATCGTAGAGCATTTTAGCGCCCACAAATCCTGGAAAAACAGCAACACCCAGACGTTCTGCTTCTTGTGCTAACCTAATACACACTTCACTTAGGCTAACAATGTAATTTCCCTTATTTTTCATCAGCGGCGGTGTCGGCAACTTAAGTGAACGGCCATTATTAAAAAGTAGGTGGAATTCGTCACGACTAACGGGGGTATGGGATGGGGGGCTCTGTGTTCGCCAATCGGGCAATAGCTCATTAAGGGCGCGTGGATCGATGACTGCGCCAGAGAGGATGTGTGCTCCGATTGCACTGCCTTTTTCAAGCAAACATATGTTGATGTCTTGCCGGCTAATTTGGCATATTTGTTTTAAACGTATTGCGGTAGCCAATCCAGCTGGCCCGCCACCGACGATGACGACATCAAAAGACAGTACCTCACGTTCCATGTAATCGCTCTTTCAAGTTTGAAACAGAATTTCATTTTGTTACTGACAAGTAAGCTGATTGTATTTTTTCCGTAACGCGCCTAAGCCCGCGCTACGAAAGAATTTTTTGTTGGCACAGCTTTTAATATACCATTAAAACTAAGAGAAACATGTTGACCTGAATCACCGAACTGGTCAATATGCGCCATAATAATATAGTCACTCAAAGGAAACTATGCATGAAAATTTTAGTCACCGCTAAACGCGTGCTGGATTTTAATGTGCGGGTACGCGTTAAAGCGGATGAAAGTGACGTAGATTTAAGCCAAGCAAAGATGAGTATTAACCCATTTTGCGAAATTGCTGTTGAAGAGGCTATACGGCTTAAAGAAAGCGGTATGGCTGATGAAACAGTTGTTGTTAGTGTGGGTGATGCCACCACACAAGAAGTGTTAAGGCATGCCCTCGCGCTTGGCATCGACCGTGCCATCTGGGTAGAAGCACCCAATAGTCAGACTTTAGAGCCCTTAACGGTGGCCAAAATATTGCGTGCCGTCGTGCAAAAAGAGAATCCAGATCTCATCATTATGGGTAAACAAGCCATTGATGATGATTGCAACCAAACCGGGCAAATGCTCGCCGCGCTATTGAATTGGCCACAAGGGACGTTTATTTCCAAATTAACCATTGACCAGGGGGCTAAGGAAGCGTTTGTAACACGCGAGATTGATGGCGGTCTGGAACAATTAGCTTTGGCTCTACCGGCTGTAGTAACCACTGATTTACGCTTGAATGTACCGCGTTATGCATCCCTACCCAATATTATGAAGGCAAAAACCAAACCCGTAACGCATCTGCCATTAGCTGAACTTGGGGTGGCTATTGAAAATCGCCTGCAAAAAGTAGCCGTTAAACCACCTGCAACACGAAAAGCTGGTATTATTGTGCAAAATGTGGCTAAATTGCTGCAAAAATTGCAAGAAGCTC
>CAYSGV010000114.1:0-8603 GCA_964430685.1 uncultured Gammaproteobacteria bacterium | reverse complement strand
TTACAAGCTGCCGCAGCCAATGCACCTGCACTCAGTAAAACATTTATCCCAGTTGCTATGGCCGAGCGGCCGGTTTTGGCGGTGGATTCGGATGCGGAGGCAGAGACGGAAAGCATCAGTCGACCAAACTCTCCACCGTTTTAAGACCCTCATCCGCCGACGAGCTCTTCTCCCGCTTGCGGGAGAAGAGACTGCCCCGTGTTCTTTATCGCGGGGTGGCAATAGCCGGATGAGGATCTTCTCCTAAAATCTTTGAACTTTTCTCATTTTTAGCAATCTGAAGGTATTAGAGGCATAAGTAAATTGTATTCAGATTCATAAAAGGAGATAAATCATGCAACTAACAAACCAACTGAGGCAAAAATGGGTCGCAGGCCTGCTCATTGGACTACTATCCTTTGGTGCAGTAAGCGAAGCAAATGCTGCCTGCTATGTACATTGGCATCATGGCGTACGCTATATGCGCTGCTACCACTACGGCCCCTACTATCATCATTACTACTATAGAGGTGGTTATCATCATCATCACTGGCATAGAGGCTATTACTACCGTTAAGCCTACATCCAAAAAGGGCTTGGTTGGCCCCCCAACCAGGCTCCATATCGTGCCAATACAAGCCTCAATCCCCAATTCCCCTATCCAAACTGCTTGAATCAATAAAGTGTTAATCAATCTCCAGGCTTAGGAGTGAAATTAGATTTCCCGACTATACTCTAATCTATTTAGGCAAAATATGGATATAGTGTGAAGGAAAACCTATGTACAGCATCGAGTTTGATGGGCATATCTTATTAAAAACTTGGCAAGAATTTTATTGCAAGCTATTAGAAGATCCAAATCAATCGCTCAATGCGCAACTAAGCTACTGGCAAGATTATCTCTCTCTATGCAACAAGACAAATAATGCCTTAGAAACAAAATCAGATGGTTTATTAAACCAAACACCTGTTCTAGACAAACGCTTTCAGCATGCAGCCTGGAATGAAAATGAATTATTTAAATTTCTTATGGAAAGTTATTTATTAACTTCACAGCACATTAAAAATTGGGCCAAAAATACGGCTCGAGACAATACTCAGTTGGCAATGAAATTAGAATTCTATGCGCAGCAATTTGTTAACATCATTTCGCCTGCAAACACCATCTACACCAATCCAGAAGTTATTCAAGAAACTTTATTATCCAATGGTGAAAATTTACGCACTGGTTTTAAGAAATTACTACACGATCTCGAAATAGGAGACGGCACACTATCAGTTCCAACAACCGATTTAGAATATTTTACTCTAGGTGAGAATCTTGCCATCAGCAAAGGCAAAGTGATTTATCAAAATGATTTGATACAACTAATTCAATATGAGGCAATGACTGAAAAGGTTCATCGTATTCCCTTATTAATTATTCCGCCCTGGGTGAATAAATATTATATTCTTGATTTGCAGCCAGAAAATTCTTTTGTGCGTTGGTTAGTTGCGCAAGGGTACTCCGTATTTTTAATTTCTTGGGTTAATCCAAACCAAATTCATGCGCAAAAGAAATTTTCTGATTACTTATTAGAGGGGCCATTAGCCGCTTTAGAAATCATTAACAAAGCAACGGGTGTTAATAAAATAAATGCGTTGGGCTATTGTATTGGCGGTACACTACTTGCTTGTATGCTGGCTTATTTAGCTACCCAAAAAAAACAGAATGTAATCAGTGCCACTTTTTTAACCACGCTACTCGATTTTTCACAACCAGGTGAGCTAGGCATGTTTATTGATGCCGAACAAATCAATGTTCTTGAACAGCATATGCAAAAAAAGGGCTACCTTGAAGGTAAAGCTTTGGCATCCGTATTTAGTTCATTACGTTCCAATGATTTAATCTGGGCTAATTTCGTACAATTGTATTTAAAAGGAAAAAAATTGCCGCCTTTTGATCTACTTTATTGGAACTCCGACTCGACCAATATCCCAGAAAAAGTACATACTTTTTATTTGCGTGAAATGTATCTACGCAATCGTTTAATTAAGCCGAATAAAATAAAACTAAACGGCATACCACTTAATTTAGGTAAAATTACGCAACCTTGTTATTTTTTAGCAACGCAAACAGACCATATTATTCCCTGGACTTCTTCTTTCAATGCCTTACAGTATTTATCAGGACCAAATAAATTTGTGCTCGGTGGCTCTGGGCATGTTGCTGGCGTCATTAATCCACCTGCTAAAAATAAATACGGCTACTGGACTAATTCACAATCGTTAAGCGATCCCAATCAATGGTTCAATAGCGCAGAATATCATCAGGGTTCTTGGTGGGTTGATTGGGCAAATTGGTTAATTGGTTATGCAGGTAGCAAAATTCCGGCGCGAGTCATTGGGAAAAAATATGCACATATCATCGAAGATGCACCAGGTTCTTACGTTAAGGTACATGTCTGATTAATAAAATAGGAATCAAGTATCATCTTGCAACAACTTGATACTCGCCTCCTTCACACTTCTCAGTTATGCAAGTCGTTGTAAGATGATACTTGACCCCTTACCCTTCTAGCACATAACTACCAGGTGCATCACCAAGTATCGACAAACCACGTCTGCGCAAACCCATCGATGGTGGTTTAACCTTTTGTCCTGATTGGTTCACTAACCAATTTTGCCATGCGAGCCACCATGATCCCTTCACATGTGTTGCTTTATCTTGCCAACTTTCAACACTTAAGTGTTTACCACCTTTTTGTCTGGTCAAGAGCTGATAACTACGCCCTCGATGCCCAGGTTCACTCACAATACCTGCATTGTGCCCACCACTGGTTAATACAAAAGTCACTTCAGTATCTGTGAATAAATGAACTTTATACACAGATTTCCATGGCGATACGTGGTCTGTCAGTGTGCCTACAGCAAAAATGGGTAACTTAATATCAATTAAAGCGATTTTCTTTTTATTGACTTTATACCGCCCTTGCGCTAAATCATTATTTAAAAATAGATGATGCAAATATTCTGAATGCATCCGATAAGGTAAGCGCGTGGTATCACTATCCCATGCCATTAAATCATTCATCGGTCGACGTTCACCTAAAAGATAATCATGAATCATACGTGACCAGATTAAATCATTTGAGTGTAACATACTAAACGCGTTAGCCATTTGAGATCCATCTAGGTAACCACGTTCCCACATTATATCTTCAAGATAAGTGACTTGGCTTTGATCAATAAACAAAGTCAGTTCGCCAGCTTCTTTAAAATCTATTTGTGCTGCAAATAATGAAACACTTTTAAATCGCTTATCAGATTTTCCCGCCATTGCGGCCGCAGCAATCATTAATAATGTCCCGCCCAGGCAATAACCGACTGCATGTACTTGTTCTACAGGTACAATTTTCAGAATTATTTCCAGTGCATTATAAATTCCTAAATTGAGATAATCCTCTAAACCCAAATTACGATCATCGCTATCGGGATTTTTCCAAGAAATCATGAAAACCGTATGGCCATTGCTCACCAAATATTTGACTAATGAATTATACGGTGAGAGATCAAGAATATAATATTTCATAATCCATGCCGGTATAATTAATATCGGTTCCGCATAAACTTCTGCAGTTGTTGGCGTATATTGAATCAGTTCAATAAGTTGATTTTGATAAATGACTTTACCCGGGGTAACCGCAACATCAACGCCCACCTGAAAATTTTCTCTCCCAACAGGCGGTAATTTGTTCACGATGCGATAAGTATCTTCAAAAAAATTTTGCCACCCTTGAATAAAATTTCTACCACCCGTTTCACAAGCTTTATTGATCACCTCCGGATTGGTTAATGGGAAGTTAGAAGGTGAATAAATATCTAATAGTTGCCGCGTGATAAAATTAACCACATGCTCACGATGCTTTGCGACGCCACGAATATTAGTGGTTGCATCATTCCACCATTGTTCGCATATTGAAAAAGTGTGTGCGTATAAATCGAAAGGCAATGCACGCCATAAATCATTTTTAAATCTAGGATCAGGAGTATGAGGCTCAATACAATCTGGATTTTGATTTTCTGAACAACGATGATACAAATAAAAATTTAATTGCACTGCTTTAAGCCATGCATTTTTAATCATTTCAGCTTGCCTGGCAGGTGAAATTCGCAAATGAGACCACCAATCAAAAATAGACATGCTTAAAGCAGCTGGCGAAAGCCAACCCATAAAACGTCCAAGTAACGCATGCAGCATAATATCAAACGCTTGCCCTTCGTAATTAATACCACTGGGTAGCGGTGAGTGTTCACTGGCTGTTTCTCTACTAGGTCGTTTGGCTTTATTCACATCAATCAACAGCAATGCTGCACAAGCTTAAGAACGCTTTTCTTTTTCTGGTTGGACTCTTTCAGGTTTGAATGCATTCACTGGATTCAGCGTTTGCGCATTGTTCGCTAACCAATTGGTTAATTCGGCAAAATTGCCTAATGCTGCATTAGAAGCACGCTGCAAGCAATTAATATAGGTGGCACCAAGTTCATTAATATTACTTGACACGTCTTCTAATCCTTTGTTTGGGCCAGCATTTTTTAAGCTCTTACCGCCAACATTTAAAATATCATTCATGTTCTCCAAAGAACAATCGCTAATTCGTTTAACCATATTCGCTGTGAGTTTATTTAGGCTATTAACCTGTTCAAATGCGTCTTTCATAACCGGTTCTCCTCTATTTACCTGGGGGGTATTCACTATTGTGCACTGCACCACAATTTAAACATAGTTATTAAATGGACAACTGTCAAATACACAGGCCATTGTATAATTACAGTATTTTCAGTGGGTTAACCTTCGCATCACGAATTAACCTTTACTGCGTTTTTTACTTGTTTGCCCCTTTTTAGCGGCTTTTTTGGGGGCCTTGCTGGTTTTAGGCTTTGTTGTTGCTGGTTTGGGTTCCCAAATATTCTGTTGGGATTGAAGAATTTCGTTCAACCAATTATAAGGATCTTGCAGCCAAGTTTTATAGGTGTTGCTTGGTTGCCGCAGCAAGCTTTCCTTTTGTGCAATAAACTGGCTTAACATACGTTCAAGATACTGATTGAGAAAATTTTGCATATTATTCCCATAGGCTCTTATAAAGTGTTGTAAAACTTCAACCGAAAATATGGGAGGAAGATCTTCTTCAGCTTCGCTAATGATCAGCAATAATGTACTCTTGGTTATATCAGCACCTGAACTCGCCTCAATAATGCGAAACGCAACTTCATCCAATACAAGCTTTTTAACATCATCTAAAGTGATGTAACGACTGGTACTGGTATCATAAAGGCGACGATTCGCATATTTTTTAATGACGCGTATTTGCTGATCCATAACTTATTCCTACCTTTCTCAAGAACAACCTTATTCTTTATATCAAAAAATGTTTTATGCATAGAGGGACGTCGTGACCATGGATGGTATATATACTTTCCCGAGCGGTTGCATAAAACATTTTTTGACTAGCAACCACCCCTAACTCAAATAATGTCCACCATTAATTGAAAAATCTGCACCCGTAATAAAACTACTTTCTTCTGCTGCTAAAAATACAACGGCACGTGCAATTTCTTCAGCATTTCCTAATCGTCCAACTGGAATTTGCGCAATAATTTGTTCGCGAACCTTATCCGGTACGGCCATAACCATATCGGTTGCAATATAACCTGGTGAAATGGTGTTGACGGTAATTCCTTTGCGCGCCACTTCTAACGCTAATGCTTTTGTAAAACCGTGCATGCCAGCTTTGGACGCCGAATAATTCACTTGACCAAATTGGCCTCTTTGACCATTAATCGATGCGATATTAATAATGCGACCATATCCTTTTTCAATCATGCCATTAATGAAGTGTCGTGTAACATTAAATGTTCCATTAAGATTTGTGTTAATCACTTTTTGCCAACTATCTAAATTCATTTTACAAAGTTGGGTATCGGCAGTAATGCCCGCATTATTGATTAATATATCCACTTGCCCAAAATTTTGGGTCACATTTTGAAATAGTAAATTACAGGATTCAAAATCTGCTACATCAACATAAACACAGTCAAACTCATAACCAGCTTCTGCTTGTTGTTGTTTCCATTGCATTGCAGCAGCGTGATTACCACCGCGATGATAAGTAGCAATAACCCGAGCTCCTTGTTGATATAGCGCTTGGCATATTGCAGTACCAATTCCACCCATCCCACCGGTTACTAAAGCAATTCGTTCGTTCATTTTTCTACTCCTATTCCATAAACCATCCATGACTGGCAATTAACGATTGTCCCGTTAATGCATTACTTGCAAAACTTGCAAAAAATAAAGCAACACTCGCAATGTCTTGTGTTGTGGTGAATTCTCCATCAATCGTTTGCCCAAGCATCACTTTTTTGATTACTTCATTTTCACTAATGCCTAATGTTTTTGCTTGTTCTGGAATTTGTTTGTCGACCAACGGGGTACGTACATAACCTGGACAAATGACATTTGCACGGACACCATATTTAGCACCTTCTTTGGCAACCACTTTACATAAACCTACCAAACCATGTTTCGCTGTAACATAAGGCGCCTTTAATGGTGAAGCTTCTTTTGAATGCACTGAGCCCATATAGATAATACAGCCACCACGACCTTGCTGATACATTTGCCGCAAACATGCGCGCGTTGTTAAAAAGGCCCCATCCAAGTGTATCGATAATATTTTTTGCCAATCGCTAAACTCAAGTTTATCAATGGGGTCAATATGTTGAATACCGGCATTACTCACCAATATATCGATGCCACCATAGGTTGCAATCACTTTATCAATACCAGCATTAACTTGGCTTTCATTGGCAACATCCATGCTCACACCCATTGCGGTACCACCTTGACTGGATATTTCCGCTGCGGCTTGATCTGCAGTTGCTTGATTTAGGTCAGCTATCACAACCTTGCCGCCTTCTTGGCAAAAGCAATGGGCGATTTCTTTACCTATTCCGCTTGCCGCACCAGTAATAATTGCAACTTTCCCTGCCAGTTTCATATTGACTCCTACGATGTATTGTCATAAACAGCGTAGCAAAAAATCCAACAACTGCCCCACTATTTTTTATACTTTTCTACATAACATTGATGATATTCTTCGGCACGATAAAACGGAGGCGCGGGCCTAATTTCAGTCACTATTGGCTTAGTTGATGAATTTTCGAGTTTTAATTTTGCCGAATAAGCGGCCTTGGCTTGTTCTTCATTATGATAAAAAATAACGGAACGATATTGCGCGCCAATATCGGGTCCTTGTCGATTGAGTAAAGTTGCATCATGGCAATTCCAAAAAACATCTAATAATGCATCATATGAAACACGATTGGGATCATATTCCACTTGCACGACTTCAGCATGCCCTGTATCACCTCGACAAACTTGCTCATAAGAAGGATTTTGCGTATGACCACCTGCGTAACCTACTGTGGTATTGGTTACCCCATCAACTTTACGAAAAGTTGCTTCTACACCCCAGAAACAACCAGCCCCAAATGTTGCCGTAGCCATAATGCCCCCCTGATTTGTTTTATTGCTTCCAGTATATACGATTTCACTGAAAACAATTATGATTGTCTCATTTCCACCAAGGCATGCGCAAATAAGATGCACAAATCTTTAGCAAAATATTATTTAATAACGCCAGATTATGAAAATAATTTGCGCGATTATTTACTTGCTCTTGAGCAATCATTAAAAAATGGTGTGCGCATGGTACAATTGCGTTCAAAAAATTTACCGATCGCGCAATATGAACAACTCGCGAAAGAAATATGCCGTCGCGTGCATGACTATAACGGTATACTATTGTTAAATGCTCCAGAAAATCTATTGAACGATGTTGCTGCCGATGGTATTCATTTAAGCAGTAACCGTTTAACTACTTTTTCTCCAGACATACGCAAACAACTAAAATTAGTATCTGCAGCCTGTCATAATGAGGCAGAGCTCAAATACGCACAGCAACTGCAAGTAGATTGTATAATATTAAGCCCAGTGTTAGCGACACAAAGTCATCCAAATGCAACACCATTAGGTTGGGAAAATTTTAGTAAACTCGCGCAAAGCGTTGAATTGCCTGTCTATGCATTAGGGGGTTTACAACCATATAATTTATTAACGGCGCAAAATCATTTTGCTTATGGAATTGCAGCAAAAAGGTCGCTATGGAATTTGGATAATCAACTACCATAATTGTAAGATTTAACTACCATTAGCCGCACGTCATTCCCTAGCGAAGGTGCAACACTCCAACAAGTCATCTTCTTGCGTAGGCTACTTTTTATTCACGTCATTCCCTAGCGAAGGCCGCAAAATAAACTTTATAAAATAAATGAAATCACACGGCCGTAGACTAGGGAATCCAGAAAAAATATTACTTACGGAGAATTGTAAATAACTACGTAAGACAAATTGTTTCTGGATCCTCGTGTCTTCGGCTGTATAGATCCTGTTATTATTTAACAATTTAGTGCAGCCTACGCACGAGGATGACGTACGTGGGTGCTATGGCTTCGCTAGAGAATGGCGTGTATGAAAAAGGCAGCCTACGGCTGAGAATGACGTGGACAAAAAAGATACGGCC
>CAYSGV010000113.1:0-8605 GCA_964430685.1 uncultured Gammaproteobacteria bacterium | reverse complement strand
ACTGTTGGTGATCATCAAGAAGAAGCTTTTGGATTGAACGCAATGATTAACAAAGATCTGTCTTCAGAAAATGAGTTAAGTATATTAATAAATTTAGGAAATGCTTATAGAGAAATTTTGCCTGAAAAAGCAATTTCTTATGCTAAAAGTATAGAAAATATATTAAAAGGTAACAAGTATATCTATCAGAAGTGCTATGAGATACCTGAACAATGTTTGAATGATTATCGGTCAGGCAACATTAAAATGAATGAAAGTTGTAAATCTAATGTATGTGCATTTCCGGGTTACCCAGCTTATTTTTTTAATTATGCTGTTGCTCTTCGTAATCACAACAAATTAAAAGAAGCCTATTTTATGGCAGAGAAAATTTTTTACATGTGTTATTTTTCTAATAACTATGGTCCAATGCATTTTGTAACAAAGCAAGCAGAACTATTTTTTAATGAGACAAAAGATAGGGTATTTTCAGCTATAAATGAATGCTTAACTGTAGCTGGGCAAAAATCCCCTATTTGTAATGAACTATTAGTATGCACACAGCAGGGGCGGAGATATTTTATAGCCCAACCTATATATCGATGTTCTGTTTTTGGCACTCCTATCCTTGGCGAAGTATATCTACATGGCCAGGATAATTTATGTAATATATATAACAATAGCCTTGTTAGTAACATCCTTAATGCGAGCGGTTTATTAGAGCCGTTAAAGCATCAAAATGCCACAGAATATAAATGTTCATTACCTTCTTTTGATTGGGGTATTTTGAGGTCAAATATATACCCTGCACTTAATTCAGGCATTGCTCATGGAATAGCCGAAATATGTACCCAAAAAATGAATAGTAAGTATTTATATCAAGTTAGTAGTAACCTCAAATTTTTAATTCTTGCGCAATTTTTAATTCATTCATTTATTTATGCTTTACTCTCTATCTCATTAGACTGTCTTTTAATGAAACAAAATGATTTACTAGGTATTGGGGGAAGCTTGACTATCGGATTAATCATGATGTTGCTAGATATGTCTAGTTCTTCGTTAAATAAAAAGGCTATAATTTGCATAAGTTATCTTATTAGATTTTGCCTCTTTGCAAGACTACTGTTTGTAAATTTGTATTGGCATGATTATGTTGAAATGTTAAATTTGGTTATATCTACTACTATCTATATTTCTTTTTTGAAAATAGATAAGAAATTATCGCAAAAAAGTACTCAACATGTATCATTAAAACCAGATAGCTGGTTAACCGCCGAACAAATTTCTGTGGTTAGTGATGCGCTATTAAAATCAGAACAATTCACAGAAATTAGCAAAAACCGAAAACTAATATATTTCTTCCCCTCTGTTAACCTGCATGCTGATGCTTCTAAAACAGGTTCATTGCATAATACCTTAAGTAAAAAACAGAAAGATCTAAAAGAAGAAACCAATGTGCCACTTTCATTTTTTCCTTTTGCATTGAATATAGCCGTTAATCCAAATGCTTTGGTAGAACATGGTAATCAATGGGTATATGTTTTAATTATATTTGTTAATGAAAGTAGGGAAAATAAATGCTTAATTATTAATTCACTTTATGGTGATGCTCATCAAGAATCGCTTACAAAAGCAAAAGGGGAGATACAAAGTCTGTGCAATATTGCTCCTAAAAACATAGAAGTTTTAAATATTGGGATTCAAGAAGATAGCTATAATTGTGGCATATGGACGCTCGTGATGTTAGAACGAACACTTTTAAGTCTGAATAGACAAAGAAACATATTCTCACTAGAAGATATGAAACAGCAGTTATTACTGCATAAAAATGTTAATCTGAAAGGGTTCATTGCAGAAGAAAGAAAAAAATATAGTTCACTTTATGAGCAGCATATTAAAGCAAAAGAAACAGAAACTAGTTCACAAAGAATATCCTCAGTTTTACCCAATGTTCTTAGCAGTACTTCACCAAAAGTTGATTTGTATCCATCCAAACCTACTAGTATTCCAACTTTAAGTAAACAATAACCCAAGCCGACAATTCAACGTCAGTGAGTTGCTCTCAGACTAGAGGTTATTCAATTTATATGTTCAAATTGAACATAGCATAGCAAAGTGCGCCATATAGCACTTTTTTAATCAAATCGCTAAAGATGCAATAATCATCATACATTGGAATATAAACTCCTACAATTAAAGGGCTAAATGAAACAAATATATCTTTAGCTACATTTCCACCATTAATTATTGAATCATTTTACAACGAAATATTTAGTAAATGTTTCGACCTAGTTTTCCCAGATATTCCTTCTTGGATAAAAGGAAAGCTGATCGTAGGTGACAGTCAGATTGCGTTATTAGAAATTAATAAATGGCTGTAAACGGTAGAAATTGAACAACAGCTCCAAGGCATTATATTCCTACAGTATGTTAAATTATGTCAGGATTATTCTGAATATAATGTCAAAGAATTGAACGATATAATAAAAACTTTAGTAGAAATTCTTTAAAAGAATCGAGAACAAGAACATTTAGCTAATTTCTGCCCTCTAATAAAGGGTTTCGCGCAAGGTTGTCTGAGCAAAATTACATGCGAAAATCATTTTCTAGCTGCAGTTGTTACAAATTTGAGCAAAATTAATACTGATAATAATCTAACCAATTTTTTCAAATATTTTGGCCTATTCGTAGCTAATTGTTGCTTAAACAATTATGGAGAAGCAAGGAACCAATTTTCTAGTTTAGAACAAACTCGTTTAATAATTCTGAATGCTTATCCCAGCGGCCATCATGGTACTCTCTTTGTTGATAAAGCAACAAAAAAAGCCTGGTCCAAAAGCTCAAGCGTATGATGCAAATGTATATGAAGGCGGCGGTATGAAAGGAGCATTATTCCCCTATGCCCGCGAAGTAATGGTCAAGTTACTACATAGCAAATCTCTCACGATACAATCAGACTATTGCAACTAGATCGATGATGTCGCAAAACTTATGATGCAGATGACAAGGTAAGGGACGTATCGGCAATTTAACTACCTTGCGAATTGCCGATCAGGGAGGTTCTATCTTGAATTGTCACTAAAAAAGAATAAGGGTATAGTTGCTAAAGAAAAATGGATAGATCTTTAGCAACTCACTTTGCTTTCGTCAAACTCCAACAAAGAGGTATCTAGTCTAATAAAACATTTAGTATAATGTAAATACTAATATTACATGCACGATTATTAATTAATACTCTATAATACAGAGAAATTGTTTTTTCAATTTTAAAAAATATTCTTTCAATCATTAAAATCCCGCTAAATCATCTATTGACAATATTAAACCTGATTATGATAATAACTAAATGATTCTGTAGACCTTAGCTGCTATTCTAATTTATAACTTGTTAGTGAGTAATTATGAGACGGATATCAGAAGATCAAATCAATCAACCAAAATTATTATCTGGTACAGCAGCAAGGGATGGTTCACATGGAATAGATACAACCAATAAGCCAGCTGAACAATTATCATTTCCTACTCTTTCATCAGCAAAAAGTTTTTTTAATACGGTTAAAAGAAGATTAAGTCAATCTTTTTTGGGAAACGCTAAACCAACGGATTTATCTCTAGATGAAGTTCGGGATTGGTATCGATTAGGTCAAGTTTATCAGCATACGATTTCGGATATTTATGAACCTGATCAATATATTGTGCAATGTTGTACCAGTGAGGAGGATAGAACATTACTCGAACGAGCAAAAAATTGGCATCCTTTTATTGCCATATTAGAGAATAAAGTAGAAAACATGGAGGTTCTCTTAAAAAGAAAGGAAGATCTAGAGCCCAAATTTGATGTGAATGCAGCAAGAGATCGACTTGGTAGAACGTGTTTGCACTTAGCAGCAGCAAGAAACCGAGATCAAATAGCAGCCTTATTAATTGAGCATGATGCAGATATCTACGTGTGCGGTCCAGGCGGAGCTACACCTTATGGTACGGAACCGATTCAAGATTCAGAGCGAGAAAAATTACCTAAAGAAGCAACAATAGCTCTAACATCTATGATATTGCCTATCTCATGTATAACGATAGCTGCAAAAAGTGAGGAATTATCAGCCTTTCAAAGCCAAGAAGGAATCCTACATTTTTATGGACGGCGAAATTGGCCAACACTCAAAACGGTAAGCCCAAATTTTATTATCTATATAAAACGTCCAGATACTATTCATCCACTTCTTCGCAAAACGCCTGATGAACTTTCAAAACATTTATGTGAAATATTGTTATTGCCAGAAAAAAGTATACAAGTAGTTATAGAACTAATACCTAAAGATCTGAATAATGTAGCAACGATGAGTCTTACACTAGATGAGGCAATTGAGAAGGGTATCGCACAAGAAAGATTAGTTAATAGAGTTAGACGAATCATTGCTGAATCTAATTTAACTAGTTTACATAAACTCTCTGAATTTAACACAAAAAGCCTAGCGGAACTATCACTAGCCCAAAAATTGGGGTTTATCCAATTAAATAGGGTTTATGAGGAAGTGATCGGCGGCCAGGAGTATCGAGATGATGATCAAGATAGAGTTTATGCATTACTCAATAAAGAGGAACAACATTTAATCCGATTATCACAACAATGGAATATACATTTTCTCGCCAGAACAGCCAGTCAAGATGCCTTAGATTTACTACAAGAAATAATAGTATTAAATAATACACAGCAACTAAGTATTAACTTAAATGAGATAAGTCGTTACGATCATACTTGTTTAGAAAAAGCTCTAACGATTATGCCAGGACAGAAGCCTAACGGAAAGGTCTGTGTTGTACTTTTGAAACATGGTGCTAGAAGCTGTGATCTTCAAACACTAAAACCCGTATTAGAGAATAATGATGATGATATGGAGGATAGTGAAGAACTTGATAATTCATACCTGAATGAAAATGCATATGGATCTACCTCGTTTCAACATGTTGCTCATACACCATTTGCATTAGTAAAAGGACAAACAAAAAGCAGGGATAAACAATCTACATTTTTATATTCGAATAGAGACGTAAGTTTTCAGAATCGTAAAAAACGCCAAAAAAATAGGCAATTATTTAATCAATTCAATCAAGGAGGTTCTATGCAAGGTAAACTACCGGTATCTGTACAATCATTTTCCCCGTCACAAGGACAGCCAGGCGCATTGCTACCTGTAACAAATTTCAATAATGAATTACAACAACTCTGCGAACCGGTACGAGATGCTTTGGTTAAAATTGATAGGGGTACAGTCTCTGTACCGGGCAATTATTCTTTTGGTAAAGTTGTAGAAGTTTGTAAAGGCAAAGATGCAAAGGAAATTGATCAACCTACACTTATTCAACAATTAGCATCTTTACCACAACTAAGAAATGGTGATGTGGTTGAAATAGATGGCGTGAAATTAACTGTATTACAGTACTGTGCTTATAAAGGACTTCACCAGGTGGCCAATTATATATTAAGAGATTTTCCAGAAAATAAAAAAACGATCACCAGAGGGTTACACCCCAATCACATAGCATTATTAAATTTACAGAAGCACTATATTTCCTCTCATTTACAACAAACCCAACGATTCCATGAAGTTGAATTACCAAGTGGCGTTAAGATTAATGATTTGCATTTAGCACTATATATTCATAATTTCCCCTTGGCATCTATCTGTACACAACATGTCGTTATTACAAGTCCTATTATGAGCTATGGCGTTGGGACATTAGTACATTTTGCTACTGCTTTTGCTACGGGGATTAAATTACCGCAACTATTACTGCATTATCCTTATAAAGATGGCACTTCATTACGAACCATACTAAATACTAAAGATCAACTTGGCCGAACGCCTTTGGGCTGTGCAGCAGAACTGGGCCATTTGAGACAAGTTCAATTTTATTTACGATTATTTAGTTATGATTTGATGTTACAGAGTGAATTAGAAGAAATTCCACGAGCGTTTTATCAAGCAGCAATAGCAGGCCAAGTAGAAGTGGTTCGTTATTTTCTAGATACAGGCTTTACCCCATCAAATCTTCATCGAGATTATAACCGGACGATATCAATAATTTCGCAAAGTACCAACGATGACCAACAAAGTGTATATGGCTTAATTGACGAGGCGAACCGACAAATTGGCTTAACCCGCTATGAAAAACCCAACCCGAAAACCCAAGAGTATGATGCTTATGTTTATGAAGGTGGCGGCATGAAAGGGGTTATATTTCCATATGCCCGAGAAGCGGTAATCAGGTGTTGCCAAAAGAGAGCGGCCGATGAAATCAAGCGAAAAGGATTTTCAGATGTAAAAGACCAACGCCTCTTGGCAACTGAAGCGAAACGCGTAGCTGGAACATCTGCAGGAAGTATTTTTGCGTTTTTAGATGCGATGGCAGTACCGGATGATGTAGTGAGAAGAGAAATGACTCGAGATTTTAGTGAATTTTTAGAAGATAGAAGTCACTTAGCAGAAACACTACTTAACGATGGTCCATTATTAGAAAAAGTCAAAGAAATGTTAAAGGCGTTGGGTATAAGAGTAGAAAAGATTATGAGTATCGTAGAACAAGCCCAAACTGGTCAGGCTGCTGCGACGACTACGTTTAGCTCAGTAACGAGTGCAGCCAGTACAGCGGCGAATGTTGTATGGAATGGCCGAACTCTTTATAACGAGTTTCAAGAAGCGGTCAAAGATATCAAAAAGCTTGATAAGCAATTCACTGGATTTGTCAGTGGAAATAAAATAACGGAATGGTTGGCTAAATTGATTACTGACCAAAAAATTTTAGTTGATATGACTTTTGGTGAATGGGGAGATATGGTCAATGATGTTAAGGTAAGAAATAGGGAGGGCCGTTATAAACATTTTTGCCTGGTAACCACCTGTATCGAAACGGGTGAACCTATTCTATTAAGTTCAGAATTACCGAGCAGTCGTAATTACGTTATATTGCGTGCAATACGGGCATCAATGGCCATACCGATTGTATTTGAGCCAGTGCCATTGCAAATTAAAACAGGCTCTACATTTTCTGAGACAAAAGAGCATCATTGGGACGGAGGATTATTGTGTAATTACTTAATTACGCAATATAGTAAGAAATTTTATACCGATCCGAGTGCGGTAGGTGCTAGTGATTTTCCAACCTTTAATGCAAAAACACTAGGGTTACGTTTAAAGTTTAAAAATCCGACGTTAGCCGCAAATGCTACATTCAAAGAACAATTGGTACATTTAGCAAAGATATTTTGGTTTGCAGAAAATATTTTAGGGAAATTTTATGATCGGGATTATGGACGCAGTATTGAATTAGAAATAGGAAATACTGAAGCACCCGCAGAAGGTTTAGGGACGCTGAGTTTTAGAACTTTAGGCGCTGATGATATAAAGTTATTAACGCGGAATGCTAGAGAAGCAGTGTGCGGATATTATGGCTATAAAGTAGAAGAAGTATTTCCGGAAGAACCGCGGATGGTGCATAGTATAGAGGTATTAAACAGTGGAAATATTGGATTACATCCACCTGCACCACCATCAAGTGCCGCATCATCGAAAGAGAATCCGGCACCGCAAGGACCCGATCGCCCAAACTCGTAAGCCCACTACCGTTAAGAGAGGCATTGGCTAGTGGGGAAGACAGGCTTCTATTAAATTTGCCTAGTCGCTTAAAATCGTTTGTTGGGCGAGAAGATTTATTTGCGCGCATGAAAGAACGGTTGGATGAGAGTGGTGTTGCGGTTAATGTAACTGTGCAAGGGCTTGGTGGATTAGGGAAGAGTGCTTTTGTTCGAGAATATGTTGAACGTTGTATCTCCGATTTCCAAATTATTTGTTGGGTTCCAGCAGAGACACGGGCACATATAACGGCAACATTTCTTCAATTAGCTCAGTATTTTAAAATTAAATCAGCACAAGAAGATAATGTTGTACCGACAATTTTAGCTGTAATTAGTAGATATAAATGTCTTTTGATCTTTGATAATCTTACGGACCCAAAATTTATTGAAGAACACTTTTCTCGAGGAAGTGAAAATGTAAAAGTAATTGTCACTACAAGGTTGCCGGTTCAAGTTACACCGAGTGTTTTAGCTCCTGGAAGCACAAATATAGGTATTATTTGTAAGTCCATAGTTAAGGGAACTACTCATTATATAGATGTGCCTATTGGAAAGTTTTCGTTAAATGAATCAGATCAATATATTCGTAGGGTCTTAACAGGTCATTGTAACGATTTTCAACATAACGAATTGCTTGCTGAAACCATAGAACACTTGCCGTTAGCCTTAGCTTTAGTATGTGATTATATACGGGAACATACAAAGAGTATTCTTGAATTTATAACATTATTCAAACAAGAAGATAATACGCTTCCGATGATCCATAAATGTTTACATCTCAGCGCAGAAAAAATAAGAACGCAATATACCCACGCATTTAATTTATTGCTGGCTTGCGTTTGTTTTGGTAATAGTAATATACCCAGGAGATTATTGGAACTGTTGCCACTACCTAATTTCGATGAAAATCTTAACGTACTGACACGATATTGCTTAGTCTCCAGCACAAAAAATGGCGTAACGATTCATATAGCGCTACAAGAAGCGATGCAG
>CAYSGV010000112.1:0-8619 GCA_964430685.1 uncultured Gammaproteobacteria bacterium | reverse complement strand
TTCCCACCATTAGCATACATGGTAAAAATCTGATTTTTACCATTAACACTCTGCTGAAATATGAGTTTGCCGTTTTTCCCAGGGAAGGATGCATACGCTTGTGTCATGATACACAAAAATACGAAGAGTAAAACAACACCAAAAATCACCATTTTTAGCCATCGATAACAGTGTGCGGAGGAGAGAGTGTTAACGTGGGTGTGAATATTCGTAATTTCCACTCTTAATGAAGCAAAGCAATTAAATTTTTATGTCTTGAGGTTCATTTTATTTATGACAACTAGCCCTAAAAACCTGAATTCTTGGAATTGTTTAAGGTCCCATGGCTAAGTTTCGCACAGCTCGTTCAACAATCCCTTTTATTCTAATTATAGTAGTATTATTGAGGTTATAGAGTAGGTGGGGGTATATACTAAGTGTGTTTGTCATGTACGAATCAAAAGCCTACTGCAGTAATCCGACAGTACAGTAGGCTATTGACTGGCAAGGAGGCTATGAGATTTGTTCTAATTGCGCCAATAAATTCTTTTTAAACTCTTTCATGTCGTTACCAATTTTCTTCAATTGTTCTTCATCAAGAATTTTTTCCACATTTGGAAATAACTGATCTTCTTCCTCTTTAGCGTGATGTTCAACCGCATCTTTTAGTTTAAGGAATTTTTCTTCCCATTCTTTCTCGCTCTTAATATTGTCAAATTCTTTTATCGCTTTTGCAGCATGTTTCTCTTCAGATATCAAATGTTTTACCGTGTCTTCTAGTTGATCACTGTTTTTAAAACGCGGATACCATATTTTTTCCTCCATTAACTCATGACTAATGAGATCTTCACATAGTTGGGTAAATAATTTTTGCTTTGTTGCATCGCGGTGAGATTTTTTAGAAATTTCAGAAAATGCCTGGCGAACTTTGTCATGTTCTTGAATAAGAAAGGTTATAGCATTCATAATGTATCTCCTTGTATATTTTATGCGACAAATTAAAGCATAGCATTTTATTCTCTATAAATTGAAATTATTTTTAGATGTTAACAGTATTAACGATATTCATCATAATTTTCATTACAAGGCTATATTAACCTGGCGAATTATCTAATTTGAATATTATAATATAATTGTGCTAAAAATATATTTTCCAAATAATATTAAAGTTTTATGTTGTAAATGGGCGAAATAATTTTCGCTAAATATTAACACAAACAAAACGGCGATTTAACATGAGAGTGATCTATGCTAAGTAAACTTATTGATCTTGAGCCTCTAGAATGTGCTAAAATGGTCGATTTACTCTATATAAATGATAATGAGCCTGGTATAACTCGCAAACGTTCTGGTAAATCCTTTTGCTATTTCGATGCAAAAGGAAAACGAATCCAAAATAAAAAAAAGATCCAGCGAATCGATCGATTAGCTATTCCCCCTGCCTATACAGATGTTTGGATTTGTGCCGATGAAAAAGGGCATTTACAAGCAACTGGCCGTGACATCAAAGGCCGTAAGCAATATATTTACCACAGCGAATGGACGAATATTCGTAATGCTACAAAATATCATCGCATGCTGCTATTTGGTAAAACACTGCCTAAAATTCGTCACCGGGTTGCTGATGATTTAAAATTAGCTGGGCTTCCAAAGAATAAGGTATTGGCAGCAATAGTAAAATTATTAGAGTCAACACTCATTCGAGTGGGGAACATTGAGTATGCAAAAAATAATCATTCATATGGGTTAACGACGCTGCGGAAAAAGCATGTAAAAGTGTCAGGAGACATTATTACTTTTGATTTTACTGGCAAAAGTAATCAAGATTGGAGCATAAAATTATATGATAAGAAAATCGCACGTATTCTTCATCATTGTGAGGAAATTCCAGGGCAAAAGCTATTTAAATATTTAGATGAAAATAATAATCAGCACGAAATTGCATCTCAAGATGTTAACAATTATTTACATGAAATATCAGGTTTAAATATCAGCGCTAAAGATTTTAGAACCTGGGCGGGAACAGTATTGACGAGTATTTACTTGCAAGAGTTCACCGTATGTCAATCTATTTCGCAAGCTAAAAAAAATGTAACGCAAGCCATTAAAAAAGCCGCACAAAAGTTAGGCAACACGCCGACTATTTGCCGTCAATGTTATATTCATCCAGTTATTATCACTACTTATCTCAGTGGTGATTTGCTTAAACAATTTAATAAAATGAAAAAATCATCTAGCCGAAAAGCATTGAAACACTTGAGTTTAGAAGAGAATGCAGTTTTAATTTTTTTGCAAAATAATATAAAGACAGAAATAAGCTGAACAAATTTACTACCTGGTTTTTGGTAAAACTGGATGTGGATCATAATGATTGCCCACATATAATTTTCGCAGAACTTTATCTTCTGTCCGAACCATGGCAGCAAGTGATACATTGATTACACCTGTTTGCCCCGGTAGACTCACTTGATAGTCTGATATGTGTCTTTGATCATGAACGTCGTGATAATATACGGCGCGTCTTACATGCCCTTGTTGAGAATAACTGTTAACGACATTTCCTTTTTGAGCAACTTTTCGATATTCGTCAAATAGTGTGGTGTTGGGAAATTCTTGTGCAATGGCTTCATCGGTTACATAGAATTTCCGGCCTGGTTTCATATTGTTTGCATGCAGAAGTACTACTGGACCCGGCGGGGTATTATTCTCATCACCACGATGATAAACATATTCTCGACGCCCAACAGCAAAGCTGACTTCAGCAGGAATTGACTGGTCGTTGTGTGGCACAGCCGGGCGATTGAAAATTGAAAGGAAACCGCCTCGTCTTTTTTCTTTTTTTGCTTTCTGGCAAACCACTGCAATGGGCTGAAGTTCAACTGCTGAAGCAGCAGATTGTTCTGCAACGGGAATAAATTCCGCACGTTCAACTTCATTTATTTTTGCTGCAATGATATTCAATTCAGGGATCATGGCTTTTGCGGCATTTTTGTGCTCGGCTAAAATGGGAATACAGCCTTTAATAACCATATCTTCCTCATCACAGTTCACCTGCAGAGGAGGATAGATTCTTTTCAACGTGCTTAATATTGCATCTCTGGCTTCATCCGTTAATTTATCGCCATCAAAACGAAATTCAACAATGGGTATGAGATTCTCATCATCATATTCAAACCAAAACCAATTACGATATGAAAACGGCGCGCTAAGCGTTTGCAGTAAGTGTAAATTTTCACGTACGTATTCTTTATGTAACAAGATTTGACGCAAACGTGCCAGTAAAAAATCGCGCGTTTCAGTTAGGAGTTGATCAAGGTTTGGAATAGCTTGTGGTTCAATGATTAAACTTTTTTTACTACGTTCGCGAATCGTGAAATGGGCATGCTGAGTTAATGCCAATTCAATTTCGTTTAGCAACTGTGAAGCGGAAAGGAGAAGTTTTCCCTCATCCAATATAACGTTCGGATCATCGTCTATTGTTAATGAGAAAAAGGAGGTGAATTGATAAACGGGTGTAAAAATAGCGCATTGAATAGGCAATTTTTTTATTAACGATTTTAGGAAATGTAGTTGCTTGTTATCTTGCTGCAGTTTTGCATCGATGAGTTGACCGCGTCTGATATGTTGGTAACTTCTATAAAACGACATTGCTAATGGGCTAACATATAATGCAGAGTTAAAATTAAATTTCCTATTTCGTATAATATCAATAACTGATAATAATTTGGCGCTTTTGGAAATCATAACCAACAGGGTAAGCAGAGCGCCATGCGTGAATTCTAATAAATATTTATTTTTCTCTACCCCTTTTCTAGCGATTGTTAAATGATGCTTAATTTCGGATTGACTAACCATTTCATTTGCCAATGCGGTGTGAGCAGAATAACTTCTGCGTTTTCCACCAGTAAGATATGCATTGCCCATGGTTACCACATAGCTAATCGTATAAATGGCCGCAGAGCAAATGAGATACAATGTAATTAATAAAAGGATATGTGACAATGCGCCATTCCTTGCTACCCAAGATAAACCACCTGGCAATAGCATTTCTAAGCATGCTAAAAATAATTTATCCATTTTCTGGGCAAAAGTATCAGAATCATCAAGCAAGGGAATAACGCCATGCGTTAAGAATAGTGTCATTACATAATTGTTAAATTCAAAAAAGAGCTGATCTTTTTCGCGCAATAATGTCATTAATTCTTCGCGTTGTTCCAGGGTCGCGCGTTCCGCCTCTGTATGCGCGGGTGCAAATTGCATGTGCCTATCAGGTTGCATACCCGCATCATCAATGAGTTGTAGTGGGGCAGGAGGAATGGTTGCTATTGGCAAAGCTTGTTCTGAACGACGTGGATGTTTTTTAAGATTCGATGTTTGTTTTCTTTTCTGCATCTTCAATTTTCCAATAATTTTGTGTTTTGTAGTAAGTGAAGGAATTATAAAGATTATATAAATATTCATTGATTATCAATACTTGAGTTTTAATAGCTTGACCATTTTCATCTTTTTTCATATTTGCCAGGAATAACGAACACAGAATCTATAGCGACAAATTTCTCTATCTCGGCGACCGGTGTTTACTGCAAAAAGTGCCATTTCTTTTAAGTGGAATGGTAAAAATTCAAATAACCATTTTTATTTAACCCAATTTAATGTATCGGATTTGCGAGAGTCAATTTTCAGACAATAATATAATTTTCGGTGCAACGCATTGGTTACCGATAGAGATTGCGGTTACGACTGGCCTAACTTCCGCAAAACGGTGTTTAACCATCCCATGCTATTTGGTGCATCCCTTAAGCGAACTAAACGTGGCTACATAGAAATGTACCTCATAACGATGGTTTTTTGAGAAAGAAAAAGTTGGAAGGTTTAAATGGTGATTTCACCTGACATATCTGTGCCTTTGATTTTGTATGGTCCAGTTTTATTGCGTTCGTAATGCTGAGGAAATTGGTTCTCTGGCAGGATTCACATTATTTTCATATTGAGAATGATAAGATTCAACTAATTTACTCATTATACTTTAACAGAAGCTAGTCGACATTGATTTTTTAGTAAGTACTGGAAAAAGCAGTTAGTTATTAATTCATGAATTTAAAAAAACCTATCTAAAATCTGCTACAGATTAAAAAAAACACTCTATGAACGTTTTTTTTACTTTTAGTCAAAGTACTACATTGGGTAAGCTTTTTTCTAGGTTTCCATTGATTTTATCTTCTTTAGAAAAAGCATCATTTGCACTTTGCCTTTGTTTATATTGTCCAAATCTTGAAATTAATGCAGCATAACGCGGTCGCGATAAAGCAACTGGGCGTTTTTGCATGGTAGCACTTGATCGCTGCAGTTTGCTTACTGCTGTGGTTAACTGCATATTTTCCTGTTTAAGATTTTCGATCTCTTCTTGCATTCTTTTGATTTGTTCTTGTAAATTTTCAGACGCAATAGATTCATCAAATTTTAATTCTCTTAGTTTATTTAATGAGGGTATTTCACTGTCTAATGCTTCCATGTAAGCTTCGTGAAATTTCGCGAAATTTGCTATTGGTTTACGAGTTAATTTATTTTTCATATAATAGCAAATGCAATTATTTTCAAATAAAATTGGAGTTGGGTTATATTTTAAAAGATAGGTAAATGCATATATGTAAGCTTTATTAGGATTGATATTGTAAGCATCGATCCATATAGTAATGGGAACATCAGAATCGTGAAGAAGAAAAATGATTTCTTGTATCATTTTACTATCCTTGATGCTAATTAAAACGTCAACCAGTTTAAGGTTTCTAGCTCTAAGCGATTTCGTTACAGTGTTTCTTAGTACTTTAGACGAATGGCCATAAGCACGTAATTGGAAAAAAGCTTGATTTGCGGGTGGCAAAAATTGCGATAGCTTAAATGCGAGTATTTTTATGTCACCACCAAAACTACTACTGAATGTATCATAGAGTAATTCATTAAGTGATTTAAAGTAATCTGATTTTAGATTTGAATATTTTTCCATATTGTTATTTATTTTCTTAAAAATTAAATAAAGACTCTCTAAAATAATAAGTAATCGACGCCTGTCTTGCTTGTCTCGGAAGCCATGCTCTTTTCCTGCCTCATTAAACCATAGATCTATAAATTCTTTATTTAAGTCAACATAAGGAATGATATCTCTTAAGCCCATAAGACTGACAGTTTTCACAGATGAAGAAGCAAGTTTATGACATAAGAAATTATATATTTTTTTAATTTCCTTTTGGGAATGACTCATATAAGGAATGAGTGATCTTAATAAATGTATCACGGTAATCAATGACTTTTGATCACGGAGATTAAGAGATAAAAGGGAATCAATTATATGAGTTATAGATTTATTGTCTAATGTAAATACCATAGAACGAAACAATTTCCTTAATTCATTAATAGCGTCACAGCGTGCTTCATTGACTTCATGAGAAATGATGGACAGAGAGTTAAAAATAATATTGTTTATGATTGCTTTATCTACAGGCAGTATTTCCAGTAGCGTCTTAATTTTTTTCAAGCTGACATTTTTATAATTTTTTTGTAGCCAAAGTATTATATATGTACTTGTATCAACTTTATTATTCATTCTATCGAGCAAAGAGCTTTTTTTAACGCAAATTATTCCTTTTAAAGCAGCAATTAATGCAGTCTCTGTATTTGCATTTTCTAGTCTTCCTTGAATAAGGTCTATAATCGAATCAGTAAATTGATTTAAACGCACTATATCTGATTGTAATCTTGTTGCGATGATTGAGGTGACAAAAGTAATGCCCTTTTCATTATTTTTATTTGTACTTGTTAGCAGTTGCAGTAATTGCTTAATTATATTCTGGCTATCAAATTCAATCTGACCAAGTAGTATCTTTTCACCTATTTGGTGTATATAGTAAATATCTTCACCTAGTATAATGCATATATAATGAAGTGGAATAGCAAAGCGGCATTCCCTGGAAAAAATATCTAGTGCGTTTAGATAAGTATATTCTAAATGTGTCTCGTTTTGTCTGAAACACAATTGTAATATCTGATTGACAATGTCTATATGGTGTTCATTAGGTTTAAGAAGAATTAAGGTATCAATGGTCTTTTCTAGTATATCTGATGGGTATTTAACGTTTTGCATGATTTTCAATAAATAAGGAGTAAACTCATTGATAATGTTAGGCAATTGTTCCCATAATTTATGTAGCAAACGTAAAGTAGTCAAAGTATATGACAGTTTATCTTTATCTGTATCATCTTGTAACGCAATTAATAAATGGTTTTTTATTGATATGACATCTTCTGTAGCAAGTATACTTATGTCACAAATAAATTCGCTGTATTCTAAATTTCCTTGTCTTAAATCACTCAGAAATTGGTTTAACAAAGTAATATTTAATGGCATTAGCTTTATAAATGCTCTTAATGCATCTTTAAATAATGAAACTCTATTATAATAGCGATCATCATGGACATTTTGTTTAAGATTTTTAATAGACGACATTAACAGATTAATAATATTTTCAAAAACTGAATATTCTAATAGTCCAGATGGCAGTGTAGAAGAAAAAAATCTGATAAACTTCAAAATAATTCGCTCTTTAGCTATTGAAAATTTTGGGTCTGATTCTTTTTTTATAAGTTGGTCAATTACCATTTTCAAAATATATGTAATATCCGCAGTACTTGAAATCAAGGAACCCATAATCTGCAATCCAGGTATAATAGCAAATATTAGTTTTGTATTTATATTATTTGCATCGTTTTCTATTGAATCAAGTGATCTTAGATTAGCTAACAGATGATTGACGATAGTCTTCTGACGCTCAGAATTCTGGGAAACATACTTTTGCATAAACTTGAAAAAGTATTGTGAATGGCTTGTTATGCGACTTATACGATCATGGTTGATTAAGAAAGATAATAAGGCATCGATTACTGGATAAATTTCTCCATAGTTCATACATAGCGTTGCAACACAACGCGATGCAAAGAAACGTACAGATGGATCTGAATGTTTCATCAACTCGATTAATGGCCCAGTAAAACTGTCTGTGCATAAACCAAGAGCTTCTATTGCTAAGATCGCTGCGTTTTTAATCTCAATGTCTTCATGCTTTAAAGCAAACATAAGGTATGGTTCAAAGCATGTTTGCATATGTTTTATTTCTTGGATTAGATATAAAGAAAATTTAAACCCTAAAAAATTTTTTCGGTTAGAAAATTTGTAATTCAGCCAATGTGTTTTCTTTGGTGGCTGTTCATCATTATCCGGCAAATAGTCTACAGTGGTTTCATCCTGCTCATTTTCTTCACCATTATTTTCAAGGTCTGCATTGTTAGCATCGTTTTCATTTTTGGCATCTTCCTCATCATTATCATCGCTTTCATTATTGTTATCTTCTTCATCATTATCATAATTTTCATCATCCGCATTGTCTGCAGCTGTGTCTTTGTCTTTAATGGTCTGGATAAAAAAATCACCAAAAATGCTTACAAAATCTATTTCTTTTAAAATATTAGGCGACCTTTGCATGGCGGCAATCAACATTCTTCTTAGAGAATTATAGCGATTATAAAAATCATCATGTGATATTATAAACATGATCCATTTTTGAAAATGTTCTAAAAAAGGTTTTCGTT
>CAYSGV010000111.1:0-8644 GCA_964430685.1 uncultured Gammaproteobacteria bacterium | reverse complement strand
TATCGCTGACATTACCACACAATCCTTTTAAATGTGCTTGGTATTTTAACAATGGTAAATAATTGCGCGCGATGGCTATGTTGACATGCGTTATTTTGCTCACTACATCTTCAAGTACTTGCATATCGCACTCATGACGATATATTGCATTGCATTCGTGTACAATCGCATCTAATTGTGCAGCTGACAAAGCTGGTCTATCGCGCAGCAACCGCTCCAACGCAACCCATTTTTGATCCAGAAAAGCTTCATCAATGGCGGTGAGATAATCATGTGACAGATCACTAATTGGTGAGTATTTATAATTTTGTAGGGTCGCAGCAGATCTTGGTAACAAAGGAATGGGCAGTAATTGCTGGAAATTCTGGTTAATATGCAACGCTTGTGATACTTCCGCACGAAATCGATCTAACAGTATAGTGCTGCGCATTCTTTGCTGCTGATTATTCTGTAATTTATGGATCATTTCGGCATAGTTTTTTTGCATGGCGACACCTTTCAATTTGATTCAAATTAAATTCACAAACCTGGCTTCATTACACAACAACAAGGATTACCGATGCATGAACGCAATATGAGATTTATGTCATTGCACTGTCATGTTTTATCTCAACGTTAAACAAAGACGCCAAAGCAAAAATGACAAAATGTTCATTTTCTGTTCATCAAAAGTTCATTGTATTTTGTTATAATGCGCTTGCATCAATCTAAAGGAGTAATACCATGGGAAAGGTTACGGTGCGCTATTGGCCAGCATCAGACACAAATGGCCAAACTGGTCATATCGCATTGTTTACACGTAGCGGTGGTAAATACGGTACCGGTCATTACATCAGCTTTTACCCTAAAACAGATATGATTAAGGGCGGCGCTATCATTGCTGAAAAAATTGCATTTGGCAGCCACAACGGCGTCTTCATGCCCCGCTCCTACGATGATGAACATGGTGGCGAAAAAGACAAATTTATTGATATCACATTTAGAAATCTTTCCCGTAGAAAAATCAATAAAGTTTTTGAAAAAATAGCAACGTTACCTGCAACGAAAAAAGAATACGATGCATTGTGTCAAGAAGGAAAACCGCTATATCCGAAAAAGAAAATTAAATGGGATTATCTTGCGGTAAATCTGCTTGACAATAATAATGCCTCACACAATTGTAGTAGTATGACATTGTCATTTCTAGGCATTGCCGGCATTGGCAAATATGTTGCGCATACTGAATTGAATCAACTGGTAGCGACTTTGGTTGCCGATGATGCTTTGGCTAAAAAACTGATTCTTTTTTTGAATGCCGCTTACGAATCGCCGAAAATTATTGATGGTTACCAAAAAGGACGACAAAGCGTCAACCCAACGATTGCTGATATAAGAGGGCAAGTCATGGGCGCGTTAACAGGTCAAGCAGCTGGCAGCACAGTTGGCGCAGTCGGTGGTGAAGTCCTTCGCTACACCGAAGAAAAATTAACATGTATTACTGATAGCATGACGAGATTCGGCACAAGCCTATGGTCAGCCGCCACAGGTGGTGGTACTGCGACAGCTGGTAAACGAACAAAAGCCAAAGATGGCGCTGCAGCAAGCGTTAGTGCTACAGCGACATGCGCTATTACTACTGCAGCTAAGGCACATGCTAGTACTGTTGTTGCAAGTGCAGTAGCTCGCGGGTGCAGTGCACTGACTGCTGCGCTATTCACTGGGCCACTAGGTTTGGGCGCAGCAGGAACATTCATCACAATCGGCATAACGCTATATACCGCTAAAAAAAGTTATGACCTTTTGAGTAATGTTGGCCGCGAAATAGGAAAGCAAGCCTGTGCAGCATTCGCGCCAGAGATTGCAAGACAGATCGTGGGAATTGAAAATGCAATACCACCGATGGTTAAAGCAACCCAAAATATAGAAAACAGAACTGGGATATTATCACCACCGAGTGTTGCTCGTTTGGCCATGATGGCTGAATGTATCGAAAGAAAAATTAATGGCAAAAAGCCCAAAAAATATCCCGAACCAACGCCTACCTTTCAACTTAAAAAACACTAACTATAAAAATAGAGCATTTTACTTTGGTACAAAATGCGATTTTCTGGCAATCAGAATTGTAAACCCAATCAATATATACTCGGGCAAAGGAGAAATGACAGATGGAAAAGCACTGGGAAGATTTAATTGCTGAAGCTGATTTGTTACTTCTTCACTATAAAGGCCCAGATGATATTCAAAACGCAAATTTAAAAGCATTCTACAGTCATTACGCATCAGGGCAACTACAAGAGCCAGAAAAACAAACTGCATTTTGGCATTTTCTCCTTAAAATGAATAAAAATGCTGCAACAGATCGTGAAAACACGCTTGCTTGTCAGTTATTACTTAATTGCCTGAACTGTGGATGGTCTATTAAGGAACTGCTTACACGCTCTTTGTGTGAACAAAATATTGATGCACTGTTCATATTGGCTAGGGTAATTCGCCATCCTTCTTTTGGTCCTGAACTCGTATTAGCATATTTAACAATACTGCGAGAATCGCTTAATGCTGTTAAGGAAAGTAATAATGAACGTTTTATTAAACTTGCTCAAGGCATAGTAACAGAACTGGTTTCACTGTGTGACCACAAAACGAAGGGTCCACTTGCACAGTTTATTCCTGATTATAAACGTGAAAAATCGAATAACTGCTTACAAAGCATGAATGCACTTGCTACATATAGTGTAAACAAAAATGTATCAACGAATATTATTGACTTACTCAATGATATCTATTACTCAAGACACAACCTATCGGTAAAACAATGTGTTGATTTGATGCGAACATTGTTGAGCATCATTACCCAACCAGCCTTGTCCGACGAAAATAGAGTATTAGCCACAAAGTTTCTTGGGGTTATCATACTTGAAAGTACATCATCTAAAAACAACAAGTTGGCAGTTAACAGCCTAGCATTCAAAGATGTGCTTTTTTCGCTGGTAAATTTTTTAATGAGATCTCAAAATGAATCAATAAATAAAATTTTGCATTTGCTTTTTACATTTTTTGTTAGCATTTATCTTGATGATGCGAATGAAGAGCTAATTCTGCTCAAAATTGAATTCTTCTCATGGGTTCAAGTTGAAGCAATAAATCTGTTAACCGTTGACACATATGTTTTTAAACCCGATCAAACCTCTATCGTAACTGTACTCATTGATTATCTACATCATCAACGCACTTCAGCCATCATCGAAGGAATTAAAGCAATCGAAACAGGGATGTCAGACGAACTCATAAAAACTATATTCGGCAATGATGTGTCGACAGGCGAATTGCGTGACTCGATCACTGGGGATACGACGCCAAACCAAAAGACATTTTATTTAACCCAAGTTGAATTTAACGATACGATAACTACTGCAAATATATCATTCGCCGTAATAGCTTATTTCTTAATAAAAATTATCGTGCAACATTGTCATGATCAATTGCAAACGGAGTTACTCAAAAAAACAGCAGCGATTATTCAAAAAACAGAAGTAGCCACAAAAACAAGCATGCACCAATTGGCTGATAATAATGATGATGACCTAATTTCGTCTCTCGTTCATGATAAATTTAAAGAATTGCTTAATCAACTGAAGCAAGCGGAGCCGCAGAAATATGTTGAAATACTTAAGTCTATTGAATGGCTCATGCCCTATCTACCCCTCAACCAACTGACCAGCCAGATCCTTTTAGCGCTTATTGATTTCGCAGCAAAATCATATAATGCCGAATGCCAACTTTTCGTTGAATCATTGTTCTTGAAATTTTTAAATCGGCTTTCAAGATTTATGCTTGCCAATCCATATGAAGTGATTAATCGCATTGTTATTGGCTTAATCAATCGAGAGGCAGATGCTGCTTGCCCAGAATTTATATATACCATTATGGGTCATATAGTAGAAAATTTTGATTCAGACGACTGGCGCATGCTCGTTTATCTACCATCGCTCTATAATAATTTGAATCATTATAGTTCTAGATTATTGGTTGGTTTATATCCACCTTACATTATCTGCCAATATACACAGCCAGTTACAACAACATCTTCTCATGATTACCCTATTGCTGCGCTTCCCCCAGTAATTCGTACTGTTTTTATAAATGAACTACGTGAGCTAGAAATACTTAAAGATGTATACCATGAAGAAGAACAGGTTATTCGTATTGATTTCCGCATGCAATTTGCACAAACCCAGCACACCGATCAAATCCTACAGTTAAATTATATTTATCTAATGACTTTATTGTTACCATTTTTCACTGCCAAACTCTTGCAAGAAGTATTTTCCCCTAGTTTTGCAGAGCTTTGTGCTCAAGACAATAACACTGTTTGTCAAGCAATGGGCAAACTAAAATCATATTGTCAATTTTTGAACACTGATGAGTTATATTTATTTCTAATAATGCCACTAACAAATTATCTGTATCAACACAATCCAAATACGGAAGTAACGAATAAATTTTTTGGATTTATCTGGACGCTTTTATTACATTCATCGCAAACCTATCGAAGCAACGATAAATACTTCGGCCGGCTATACGACCCTGCTCTGATCAGAACCTGCGATGAGGATTTAATTTATTTTACTGATATAAGTTTGCATCGAATGGTCCGCGATGTACAGTACCGTAGCGGTCCAACAGCATGGCTTGATATGATTCAATTTACCATTAAGCAGGTTGGCCACATTAGCCGCAGGCTTAAAGAATGTTATACTGTAAAAGCAAAAACTGTACCGCCAAATTCTAATGCACCCATACAACCACAACTTGCAACCGAACATTCTAACTATAGTCAATCACTGGAAACATATGCTCATTTGATAAACTATCTCTTTACATTGATTGAGGTCTTATTTGTTGCAAAAGATCAATGTCGTCCATCGCTAGAGAGAGTCGTTTATCAAAGTCATGCCGCATTATTGCTAACACTAACCTACAAAGATCAAGATAAGTCGGAGGCCTATCATGTAACACGGGAGCTATATATTTTGATTGATTTAATACGCCCACTACCAAATGATGATACTGAACAAAATAGATTTGTCGTACGCGTACAAGTCGATAGACACCAAAAACGCAATTACAGAAAACAATCCAGTTTAATTCCATTGGATCGCGAGATGATCACTGTACTGTTTCAGTTCCTTAGAAGATATATTAAGATGACCAACACTAAAACAGTAAATACCAACAATTTTAATTGCGCGGAATTTGTTGACCAAGCTGAACAATCCATAGGCATTATGCATACCTTGTCAACAAAAGTTTTTATTGCAGCTGATTATTTTGTACCTTCCTTTCTTTGGGCTAGTGCCCCTCGCATCCTCACGAGTGAGGAAAAACTTTTGGCACGAATGCAAGAAAATCTAGACCAGCAATATTTGGTGGTGATTAATTTCTGGGAACATCGCAAAATGCCAAACAAACTAGACAAATCAATTGGCCATGGCTCATTACGCGGGTTACACCAGGGTGAACTTGTTCCCGATGCAGAACTCAGTTTCTGGCCCGACCATCCCAACACCTTTCTAGACAACCATTTTTATTTTTTTCGTCCGCAAAATGGTAAATTCAACACATTAGAAAAAGATTATGAAGAAGAAGGATTTGAGTTGCCAAATCATTACATTGTTTTATTCTCACTGAAAATAAACAAACTCGTCTCGCTGATTTCTGAAGTCAAACAAGAATCTGGCAAGTGGAGTTTAGTTGATAATTGCAGTGGTGAAGTTGGTGCACGCAGTTGCATTGGTAAATTGCATGAACTATTGGCTCAAGTTGGTTGTAATAAATTATTACACCTGGAAGATCTTGCTACGTGCAAATATGCACCCTTCCCTATGAACCATCCCAATGGTTACGCGCGGTACTTACGCGATGTGCAGCAACGCGAACATGAAATTTATAGACGCTTAAGCAAAGACAAACAAATTCCCTATGCTGAATATGAAACAAGTATAAGAGCCACCGACGAGTCAAACCTTTCTGAAAATAATTCCGAACAACAACCGTTGCTTAATAAGCATTCTCGTAGCAAACCTAACTAAAATCGATTTATCGCACCCTAACCACAAAAGAAAAATGACAATATATTCATTTTTTGTTCATCAAAAATTCAACTTGTTTTGTTATACTCTCTCGCATTAATCGGAAGGAGCAATACCGTGGGAAATGTTACAGTGCGCTATTGGCCAGCATCAGAAGCAAACGGCAATACAGGCCATATCGCTTTATTTACACACAGCGGCGGTAAATATGATACCGGTCATTACATTAGTTATTATCCTAGAACTGCTTTTGAAGATGGGCTCGCAGTAGCTGCTGAAAAAATAATCTCTGGCAGCCACGCCGGCGCATTTATGCCGCGTTCTTATGATGATGCACATGCTGATGCGAATGATGGTGTTATTGAAATCACCTTTACTGGTCTTGTCGTTGATGCCATCAACACTCTCTTTGAAGAAATGGTTGAGTTACCCGCAACAAAAAGTGCATACGAAAGTTTATGTCAAAGTCAAAAACCAATATTTCCCAAAAAGAAAATTAAATGGGATTTTCTTGCCATGAATCTGATTGAGGCCAATAATAATTCACACAATTGCAGCAGTATGACTTTGACTTTTCTGGGTGCTGGCGGCATTGGGTTATATGTTGCCTTTACTGAATTAGAGCATTTGATAGCAACACTAATTGCCGATCATGCATTGGCAAAAAAAGTAATTCTATTTCTGAATACAATCTATGAAGCGCCTGAAATTATTAATGGTTATCTTGAAGGAAGACAATTAGCCAATAAAACAATCGCCGCACAAAAAGGAGCGGTAATTGGCGCAGTGACGGGCTTAGCTGCCGGCGGTTCTGCAGGTGCGGTTGGTGGTGGTGTTGCTGGTTACTGCTTTGCAAAATTACACTTATTTGCTTTTAGCTCAATTGCTACCCAGACTGCCGGTGCTGGCGCCGCGGGGAGTGTGGTGGCGGCTGGGGCAGGTACGGCAGCGGCTGGTGCGGCGGCAGCTGGTGCCGGTGCGGCAGCGGCTGGTGCTGGCGGTAGCGCACTAACTGCATCCATATTCGCTGGGCCACCAGGTTGGATTGCGGCGGGCTCGATATTCACTCTTGCTGTAACACTCTATGCTGCTAAAAAGGGGTTTGACTATATGAGTAGACCAGCAATGGAAATAGGATCAAAAGTTGGCATAACATTGTCAGTAGAAATTGCTCAGCAAGTTTCTGGCATAGAAAAAGCAATACCGTTATTAGTTAAAGCAACCCAAAACATAGAAAATAGAACTGGGATATTATCGCCACCAAGCGTCGCACGCCTAGCAATGATGGCTGAACGCATTGAAAGTAAACTTGTTGGCAGGCCACTGTTTGAGTACCCCCATCCAACGCATACATTTAGGCTTAAAAGCCCATAAGTGTAAATTTCCTAAAGGAACGTGAATATCCAAAACCATACCGGCCGTTAGGATCTAAAACCAATCAATATATACTTCGGCAAGGGGAAGATGGTATATAAAAAAGCACTAAAAGACTTAGTCGCTTCGCAAACCTCCTGAATGGCCATCAAGGAAACTGAATCCTTGATTCCCATTAATTTCTGTAAAAATGAGGTTATCTTGCAGCCATTTTCGGCGAAAATGCTGGACAGTTTCCGTCCTTTTAGGCACAATCGGCTCCAATTTAGTAATAAAAGTGATTCGAATTATGGCAATCATACTCGTTCTCCAAGGACCGAATCTTAACCTCCTTGGCAAACGCGAACCCAAGCTTTACGGACAAAAGACTTTGCCACAAATCCATCAACAGCTGCAAACCCTTGGCCAGCAATTCGGCCACAGTGTCATTTGCAAACAAAGCAACAGCGAAGGTGAATTGATCGATATCATTCAGCAAGCTGGCAATGATCAAGTCGAATTTATCCTGCTCAATGCGGGGGCGTATACACATACCAGTATTGCTCTGCGCGATGCTATGTCCGCCGTGCAAATTCCATTCATAGAAGTTCATGTCTCTAATATCTATGCACGTGAGTCATTTCGACATATTTCTTATCTTGAAGATATTGCCGTTGGTGTTATTTGCGGTTTGGGCCCGTATGGCTATGAACTTGCCCTGCAAGCCGCCAATCACTATTTACAAACCAAGCAACCATAAGAGTTAAATAATGGATATTCGTAAAATTAAAAAATTAATTGATCTCATCGATGAAACCGGCGTAACAGAAATTGAAATACGCGAAGGTGAAGAATCGGTGCGCATTAGCCGCCACACACCTGCTTCGTATAATATGCCGCAACAACATGTGGTGTATGCACAACCGAATGCAGCGCCGCAAGCCACAGCCGCTAGTGCGCCGAGTGTAGAAGGCATGGCTGAAAAACCTGCGATTAAAGGGCATACCATTGATGCGCCTATGGTAGGTACTTTTTACAACGCGCCTTCACCGGGTGCAAAACCATTTATTGAAGTGGGTCAATCCATTAAAGCTGGTGATACTTTGTGTATTATCGAGGCCATGAAAATGTTTAACCAAATTGAAGCAGATGTCTCGGGCACCATTACTGCCCGATTGGTTGAAAACGGTCAACCCGTTGAATTCGGGCAACCATTATTCATC